>JBFMED010000095.1:0-4191 GCA_040753475.1 bacterium | reverse complement strand
CGTTGCTGCAATCATAAAGCAAATTTTAAATTACAAGATTTACAATTTCCGATATTTCGCTACCCTTAAGTTAAGATTAGCTTATCATAGAATATATTATATCAAAAACCTTTCATAAAAGCCAATATTTATAAATTTTACCTTCCTTTTTCTCTTGATTATTCCCCTTAAAGACCTTCAAGTTGGTTTATTGAGAGATAAGAAAGCAACTGCCAAGTAATACCAGATTTTATACATTCAAAGAAAAGCCTTTTGTAGCTTTCAGTGAACTTAATGCTATTTATAAACGAAAAGCCAGAATCCATTGTTTTTATAGCAACCTCAGGGTTAAAACAACCCCTACCGTTTATCCTAAGGATATTATCCAGTTTAAGATGTTTCTTTAGATTTTCCATATTCTTGATAGTAGCAGGGATACCATTGGTATTACCATCTAAACCTTCATAGTAAAAATGAAAGCTGGTTAAGTCCCAATGTATTTGTTTTAGAGGAATATTAAATGATTTAGCAACATTTTGAGCTTGCCAAAGAAAGAGCAGCCTGCGGCTGCTAACCTGCTTTGAACAAAGCTTCCCAACTAACCCCTTAGGAAAGAGAGCTTTTCTTTTAATTTCTCTATCTCATCCTTTTGTTCTTTTATCTCGTTTGTTATCTTTTCCCCTTGTCTTTCAATAGCAATCCAGACAAAGAGATTGATAATGGCTGATAGCATTATTATGCTTATTGCTACTAAGCAGAGGATCAATATAAGGTCATCTACCTTCTTATAGACCATTGCGATAAATAGGATTGCCAGAAAGAGAAGCACTATTATCAGAGAAAAACAGAGGCTGAAAATAATGTTTCTTCGGTTACTTTTCCCCACAAAGTCTAAAAAGTCTGTTATCTTTGACATCCCATACCTCCTGCCCCATAACAAAAAGGGGCAACAAATCAATATCGGCCACCGACAAGTAAATCCAATAAAGACTGCTACCCCTTGATAGCAGCCTTCTCTTAACTTGTCGGTGAGAGGAAAAATCCCCTTTAAGAAAAAGGCTAAATCAACCCTTAAAGAACCATAATTATCTTACCAGGCGAAGCCCCATCTTGTCAATCACAAAATTTGCTATAATAAAAGATGTTTATTCTAATGTGTAAAATCCAAATTAAATCCAAAATCTTAAAGTCCCATTTTTAATATTGAAAAACCCCCTTTGATTTAAGTATAATATTTGGGATGTTCCTAGGCAGAGATGATGTCCTTAAGAAGCTTTGGAAAGCAAAAGATGAATTGCTCAAAGGAAATGGCTCTATTTATTTTATCTCTGGGATAAAAGGCTCTGGAAAAACTTTCCTCCTTAAAAAATTTGCACAATCTATAAATGAGATTGATATAATTTATATTGACATTAAAAGATTAAGCCTTTCTATTGACCTATTCTCTATTTATTTTATTGGCAATATATTTTTCTTCCTTGCAAAAGAAGAAGGAGAAAAAGCAAGCTATTTTAATGTAGGGTTTCAGAAAAAGATAATTGAAGAATTAAATGACAAAGAAATAACAAAGCATCTTAACCCATTCTATGAAGAATTACAAAAACAAAAGCCAGATTATTCTCTTCTCCTTAAGCTTGCATTCCAATTCCCTGGCATTATTTCAAAAAACCTTTCAATTCCTATTGTTCTTCTTTTGGATGAATTTCAAGAAATATCCTTTGTTTCAAACTATAGGATAGACCCTTATAGCGTATTTAAAAAGGCAACAAGGGATGATGGTATCTTATGGATTCTTGCATCCTCCAAGAAAAACCTTCCCTTTGAAAATAAAATTACCCTCTCTGGTTTTTTACCGGAAGATACTGAAAATCTCCTTTTAAATTTTAACAAAGGGGCAAAGGAAAGGCTTTTTGAAATAACAGAGGCCATTCCCTTCCCATTCTTTGTTCTTTTAGAAAGGATAGGAAAGAAAGATAAAATAGATTCCTTTCTTGTAGAGAAGGCATTAAGCAGCGAGATAAGGGAGAATGGAAGGCTTTATCATTATTGTGAGCAAATGATGGATAATGCAATAAACGCAGCGCGGGGAGAAGGGCTTATTAGAAGCTGTCTTATCTCTTTAGCAAGGAATCCTCATCAAAAGCTTACCGCTATTTCAAAGGATATAAGAAGAAGCACAGGTGTTACAAAGAGCCTCCTTTCAAGGCTTATGGAAACAGAGATTATTGAGAGAAAAGATAATCTCTATTTTATTCCAAATAGCCTCCTTAATCTATGGATAAACATCTATTATTATGGAAAAAGGCTAGAAATCAAAGACCCAATTATTAAGCTGCTTAAAAGCTTTAACCATCAAAGGGTTTCTGGAGAGATATTAGGAATGGAAGAAGGGATAATTCTTCCTAAATTTTTATCTTTAAATATAAGGGACGATGGTCTTATTGAGGGAGAGGGAGAAAAGGAAAAATGGCTTATTAAGGTGCTTATGGAGGGAATAGCTGGAAATAAAGAGCTAGAAGAATTAAAGGGTTATTCCGAAAAGGCTAATTCACTTGCCTGGTTTATCTCAATGGATGGATTTTCATCCGATGTTTTCTTTCAAAAAGGGAAAACAATGCTTTCAATTGGAGATGATATAAAAACCCTCCAAGAAATTTTGACAAAAAAGGAATGAGCATTTATAATTTGTATATGTTTGGCTTATTAAATCCTAAATTTCTAAATCCTAAATTTTTATAGGGCGGATGGCTCAGGGGAAGAGCGCCTGCTTCACACGCAGGAGGTCGCAGGTTCAAATCCTGCTTCGCCCAAGGTGGTAGAAATATGGGGAGAAAGATAAAAAGGAAGATACCGAATAAGCTGGAAGGGAAGGAAGCAGGATTTGAAGGGAGCACCGCGATGCGACCTTATGGGAGCATCAATAGCGGTGCGGGTGGCCGACCCGAAACGAACGAAGTGAGTGGAGGGCGCCAAATCCTGCTTCCCCTAGAAATATGAAAGAAACAATAGAATTGCTTAAATTGCTTCAGGAAAAGGATATATTCCTTAGTGAAACATCAGAAATAATTGAGGCAATTCCAAAAATGTTAAAGGAAGAAGGGGAAGGAATACAAACGCTAAGAAAGGAATTTGATGAAAAAAATGCCAATCTTTCTGAATTAAAAAAGGATTTTCGGCACAAAGAAAGGGAACTTAAGGATTGCGAAGAGAAAACAAAGGGTTTTAAATCCCATTTTTATGAGGTAAAAACAAAAAAAGAGCTTGATGCTTTAGAGGATGAGATTAAAAAAACAGAAGCCTTAAAAGAAAAGCTTGAGGAAGAATGCCTTTTGCTTATGGATACAATAGAGATAAAGGAAAGGGAGATACAAACACAAGAAAAGGAAGTGGCAGCAAAGGAAATTGCCTTTAAAAACAAAAAAGGGGAAAAGGAAAATGAATTAAAAGAGGCATCTAGAAGGCATAAAAGCCTTTCTTTAGAAAGGAAGGAATTAGAAGAAAAGATAGAAAAAAGAATACTTTTGATATATGAAACAATAAGAAGCAATAAGGACAATATTGCTCTGGCACAGGTTTTAAATAATACCTGTAGCGCTTGTCAGATGAGCTTAAGGCCACAAATAATAAATGAGATAAAAGAGGGGAATAATATTATAAGGTGTGAATCATGCTTAAGGATACTTTATATTTAATCTATGTTGACGGTGCATCGTCTGGAAATCCTGGGCCAGCTGGAATAGGCGTTGTTATTTATCAAGATGGCAAAAAAATAGATTCTCTATCCAAAGGAATTGGAAGGGCAACCAACAATATTGCTGAATATAAAGCCTTGATTGCTGGGCTTATCCAAGCAAAGAAAAATGGCTTTAAAAACATTAGGGTTTATTCTGATTCAGAGCTTATTGTCAAGCAAATAAAGGGAGAGTATCTGGTAAGAAATATGGAGCTAAAAAAATTATATAGGGAGGCAATGGGGTTAATAAAGGGATTTTCGGGATTTGAAATTTTACATATTAAAAGCAAAGAAAATAAAGAGGCAAATAAATTAGCACAAAATGGGATTTTAGGATTTTAAGGAGGGAGGAAAGATGAGTGTGCCAAGCAAAGCGTACTGGGTCTTGTTGGTGAAAGTCCAACTTGGGCAAAGGCTAGCCACCAGCCCAATACTTAATTCCACATTCAGGGAGGTAACAAACTGAATGATGCTGGAAG
>JBFMED010000094.1:0-3031 GCA_040753475.1 bacterium | reverse complement strand
ATAGAACCACCTGTCTCTATATCAGAGTAGCTTGCTGAATTTGCCAGGCAATCACATTCTGCTTTTATACTTACCCTTTTTTCTTCGCTT
This sequence comes from bacterium, assembly GCA_040753475.1. GTDB lineage: Bacteria > UBA9089 > UBA9088 > UBA9088 > UBA9088 > JBFLYE01. The sequence continues at coordinate 2,941 of JBFMED010000094.1, read as the reverse complement.
CCCATTATGTCTTTCTCTACCTCAATTGTTCCCCTTGAGGCAATAGATACACCTTTTCTTACATCCCCTCCTACCTTTACATCCTCTGCCTTAAGAGATACATCAGGACATATATTGCCAGAGACAATTACCATTCCATCAAAGTCTATATCTTCTTTTAAATCTCCGTCTATCCTCAATACCTTTAAAACATCAGCCCTATTTTCCTTCCAAAATACCTTGCCTCCACTTGTTGAATATAAAATTTTCCCATCTTCTGAAAGGTATGTATTTTTCCCTGGAATTATCTGAAAATCATCTCCAGAAATGCCCGGAATTTCTTTACCAAAAACAGAAATCCCTGGCTCTCCCAATCTTGCCTCTTCTTTTATGGCAAGGATTTGTCCTTCTATTACCTCCATCTCCTCTTCATATTTATACATATACGAAGCATCTACCCCTTTTGTTGGCTTTTTTGCCTTTGCAACAACAATAAGTCTATTGTATTCCTTTTTTAAGATAGTAGATTCTATTACCCTCTCATCTACTCCATAAATTATACCCTTTTCCTTTAATGTGTCAATGACATCCTCTATCCTTGGAGGTTTTCCTTTTTCCTTTGGTGGAATCAATCTTATCTTTGCCTCTAATCCTTCCATTTTAGCAATTTTATTCAATTTAAGAATAAAAATCAAGTAAGTGTTTCTTTTTTTCTTTTTTAACTTGACAAACTAGAGATTTTTAAAGTATACTTGCTAGAGATTTTTAAAGTATACTTGATTTTATAATTTCTCACGCTAAGTTAAAAGTGTGAGAAAAGGAGGTAAAGAAGATGGAAAAGCTTCGAGAGATGTATGAGAGGTTGAGGGAAGGGAAAGGGTATTCTATAAAAAAGGTGGCTTCTGATTTAAAGATTAACGAACTCACATTTAAAAGCTACCTTTATAAAGGGGGAAAGTCAAGGAATCCAAAGATGTGGAAAAGGATTATGGGCTACTTTGAAAAAGAGCTTGCATCCTGTCCAGAAAAAACCCTTCCTGAAAAGAAAGAGCTAACAGGAATAAGAAAGGGACTTAGAGACCTTCTTCTTGAGGTTGGAAAGGGTGATCTTGCTGGGGCGGTTAGAAATATAAAAAGGGATTTAAATCTTCCCAATTCAAGCTTTAATAATTGGTATTGGCAAGGTATAAAGCCAAAGGAGGGCAACTTAAAGAGGCTTACAGAATACTTCACAAAGAAGCTTCAAAGGCCCATTACCCCTGAATGTATTCTTGGAGAGGAAATAAAAAAGGAAGAAAAGCCCATGTTAGTAGAAGAAAAACCAAAAGAGAAACCAAAACCAATAGAGGAAAAGGCAAAGGAGAAATTAAAGCCAGAGGATATAGACAACTTAATAGAAGGGCTTAAATCCTTACAATCTGAGCTTAAAGAGAAAAAAGAGACCCCCATCTCTGATGAAGAGAAGGGATTGATTGCTAAATTTAGAAAGCTCTCTTTGCCTGCAAAACAAGGGCTTATGATGTTTTTAAAGTAGGTGGAGCAAAGAATAAAAACAGTTTTGGAAAGGGAGGTTAAACCAATCCTTGCAAGCCATGGAGGAGGGTGCGAGTTTGTCAAATTAACAAAAGATAATATCGTAATGGTAAAACTTACAGGAATGTGTTGTGGATGCCCAGGGGCAAAGGCAAGTATTAAGGGGGTTGTTGAGGGGATATTAAAGGAAAAGATTGAAGGAATAAAGGGGGTAGAAGAAGCATAGAAGCATAATTGTTTAGCCTTATAGTAATTTAGGATTTAAGATTTAGGATTTAAGATTTAAAACAATTTCAGGTAAAATTCTTAAAATCCTAAATTTCTAAATCCCTAAATTCTATTAGCCAATAGTTCATAGCTAAATACATACCTATGACAAAACAGAAATTTAGCATTCAAGCAAAGATTTTGTTCTTGATGCTTGCCTTAATTATCCTTTCTACCTCTATCCTTATCTGGTTTCTCATCAGGGAGGGAAGGGATTTTCTTCTTGCACTAGGAATAGCTCCTCTTGAGATAGAAATATTTGTAACAAGAATAAGGGAAAAGCTTATATTTATCTTTTCCCTTTTTGTCCTTTTCTCCCTTTTTGTCCTTTTTGTTTTCATAAAGAAAATCCTCTCGCCCCTTCTTAATCTCTCACAAGCAACAAGGACTATTGTCTCAGGTGATCTTGATTATCCTGTAGGTGTAGAAACAAAGGATGAAATAGGAGAGATTGCAAAGGATTTTAAGGTTTTGGAAAAAAGCCTTAAGGCAACAATTCGCGATTTAAGAAAAAGAAATAAGGAGATGGAGGTTCTTTTAAAAGCTTCTACAAATATGGCATCTAAGCTTTCCTCTCAGGAGATATTAAAGTTGATAATGGAATATATCGTTTCCCTTCTTGGTTATGATTATGTCCTTATAAGTCGGCTTTCAGAGGATAAAAAAGAAACATTAGACCATATCTTTTCAGGGGAGAAAGAGATAAGACACGCAATAGAAGATATACTTGGAGTGCCCATTTCAAGCATAAGGGCACCAATTGCAGATCTTCCATTTATAAATGAGCTACTTAATGGGAAAATTGTGGTTAGAAAAAACCTTGAAGAGTTTATTGGAAAGGTAATCTCTGAAGCTTGCTGTGATGCCATCCAGGTTCTAATAGGAACAAAGAACTTTATCTATGTTCCATTATTAATTAAGGAGAATATAGCCTATTTTGTTTTAATCTCCTCATCTAAAGAGGAGATAACGAAACAAGATGAGGCTTTTCTTTCTATTTTTTTCCATTGTGCAGATCTTGCCCTAAAAAATGCAAAATTCTATGAGGAAAAGGAAAGATTTGCAGAAGAACTTGAAAAAACATTAGAGCAAAAAACAAAAGAGCTTGAGGGTGTGCATAAAAAGCTTACCCATCAAGAGAAAATGGTAGCCCTTGGAACAA
>JBFMED010000093.1:0-3179 GCA_040753475.1 bacterium | reverse complement strand
GTGTTTAGGTGGAGTCAAAGAAAAAATATAGGGTTCAAGGGGTCTAGTGAAGGTTTTATAAAATAAATCCTTGAACCCAGAAACCCTTGAATCCTTGAACCCTTTTGCCGAAGGAAGTGAGGCTATCTTGTTTTTGATTTTTTTATTATGACCGAATTAGAATTAGAAAATAAAAGGTTAAAGGAAGAGATAGAAGGGCTTAAAGTAGAAATAAAAAGGGGAGAGACAAGAAAAAAGATTATTGCAAATACAAATAGCCTTCTTGATAAAAGCCTTTATGAGCTTTCGGTTATTAACAAGATAAATAGCACCCTTTCTAGGACATTAAACTACGATGAAATTATTACAGAGCTTGTAACCCTTCTTTCCGAGATGGTAGAATATGTTGCCTGCGGCATATTGATCTATGAGCAAGACATTTTTTTGTTAAGGATACACCTTGCCCTTCCAAGGACAGAATCCTTTATTTCACTTTTTAAAGATAAAACCCTTAAAAAATATACAAGCTTTGCTGGTTCTCTGCCAGATGAGGAAAATCTTGTTGTAAAGATTGATAACCCTGCTTTGATTGTCTCTGATAAAGGACAGGGAAGCATTCTTGGTGCATTTGAGGGAATACCATTTAAGGTTGGTGATCGCCTGATTGGTTTATTGTCTGTTGCACATACAAAGGTAAATACATTTTCCGCTGACGACACAAGGCTTATAAAGCTTTTAACAGACAATTCTTCTATTGCTATTGAGAATGGGCTTTTACATAAAAAGATAGAGGAGCTTGCGATTACCGATGGCTTAACCTCCCTTTACAACCATCGTTACTTCAAAGAGACACTTCATAAGGAGATAAAAAGGTCAGAGAGATATAACCTTGTTTTCTCCCTCCTTATGTTTGACCTTGATAATTTTAAAAAGATAAATGATACATACGGTCATCCAAAGGGAGATGAGGTTTTAAAAGGGCTTTCTCATATAGCAAAAGAGATTTTTCAAAGGGAGATAGATGTTGTTGCAAGGTATGGAGGAGAGGAATTTGTTATTATCCTTCCCCAGACAACAAAGGAGAGGGCGTTTGATGTAGGAGAAAAGATGCTTTCTCTTGTAAGGGAAAGGCTTTACATTATGGCAGGCCTTCCCGATGTTGTTACCATAAGCCTTGGTATAGCATCCTATCCCGATGATGGAGGGATAGAAGAGGCGATTATCCAGGCAGCAGATAAAGCCCTTTACAAAGCAAAAAACGAGGGAAAGGACAGGGTTGTTTTAGCATAAATTGGTAAAATGAAAAAAATTTCTTTACAAATTTGTTATAAAGAGATTAAAGTTAGAGGAGGGAAAAATGTTTATCTTGGAAGAGGAGAAACAAGAGGAGCAAAAGGAATTTAGAACCTTGATAAAGGTAATCGGTGTCGGCGGAGGAGGCTCAAATGCAGTATCCAGGATGTTTAATAGCTCAAATAGTGGTTGCCTTGAGTTTATTGTTACAAATACAGACCTTCAGGTTCTAAACACAAGCCCTGTTTCCCATAAGATTCAAATAGGTGCTAAGCTGACAAAGGGCTTAGGGGCAGGGTCTCTTCCTGAAATTGGAGAGAGGGCAGCACAGGAAGACAAGGAGGCAATAAGGGATGCATTGTATGGTGCGGATATGGTTTTTATTACAGCTGGAATGGGTGGTGGAACAGGAACAGGAGCTGCTCCCATTATTGCTGAAATAGCGAAGGATATTGGTAGTCTTACCGTAGCTGTGGTTACAAAGCCTTTTCTCTTTGAAGGCCAAAGGAGACAGCGTCAGGCAGATGAGGGAATTTTAAAGCTTACTGAAAAGGTTGATGCATTGATTACTATACCAAATCAAAGGCTTATTTCTGTTAGTGAAAAAAATACCTCTATCTCTGAGGCATTCAAGAAGGCAGACGAGGTTCTTTCTCATGGAATTCAAGGAATAACAGAGATGATAGTAACCCCAGGTCTTGTTAATGTTGATTTTGCTGATGTTAAGACAATTATGAACCAAAAGGGAAAGGCATTGATGGGTATAGGATTTGGAGAGGGAGAGGATCGGGCAAAAAAGGCTTCAAAAGAGGCGATAAACTCGCCATTGCTTGAGGAAACATCCATTGATGGAGCAACCGGAATATTGATAAATATAACCGGTGGCGATGACCTTTCCTTATCTGAGGTAGATGAGGCTTGCAATTTAGTAATAGAGAAGGCAGATAAGGATGTTAATTGCATATTTGGTGCGGTTATTGACAAAAGCTTTGCTGGAAGGATGAAGATTACAGTAATCGCCACAGGTTTTGGAAGAAAAAACAGTGGACTTTCTGCCTTAAAGCAAGAGATAAAACCAGAAGAAATCAAGCATTCTATCCTCGAAGACTTAGAAATACCTGCATTTTTAAGAAGGTCGCGTTAATTGGCTAAGGTAGTTATTATTATTGGTTCAAAGGCTGATATTAATTGGTCAAAAAGAATAGCCTCTTTTTTAGAAAAATTTGGAATAGAAGCTTCTTTAAGGATTGCATCAGCCCATAAGACACCCCTAAAATGCCTTGAAATTATTGAGGAATATGAAAACGACAATGTTGTCTTTATTACGGTTGCTGGAAGAAGCAATGCCTTGTCGGGATTGCTTGATTTCCAAACACACCTTCCTGTTATCGCCTGCCCTCCAAACCCAGAATGGTTTGATATATTCTCAAGCATAAGGATGCCCTCCTCTGTTGCTTCTATGCTTGTTTTAGAGCCAGAGAATGCAGCCCTTGCAGCTCTTAAAATACTGGGGCTTAAAGACAAAGAAATCCAAGAAAAAATAAAGGAGCATCAAGAAAAGATAAAAGGGTCTTTTGAAAATGGGTAGCGTAAAAGACATAGAGGTTTTAGAAGAACCAACAGTCACTAAACTCGGAAGGGCAAGGTTTGTATTTTCAGATAGATATTCTGTCTTTGATTGGAAAGATATGCCAGACCTTATTCCACAAAAGGGAGCATCAAGCGCAATCCTTTCATCATACTTCTTTGAAAAATGTGAGAATATGGGCATTAAAACCCACTATCTTAAGTCTTATAGAGAGAATGTAATTGAGGTTAAGCTATTAAGGGTTTTTAAGCCAGAATTTAAGGATGGCCATTATGATTATTCAATATATCAAAAGGAAAAGGGTTGTTTTTTGATCCCT
>JBFMED010000092.1:0-2224 GCA_040753475.1 bacterium | reverse complement strand
CCGCCTATGATAATGTTATGGCAGTAGCGGCAACCAACCAAAATGACCAAAAGGCAGGGTTTTCTAATTATGGCGGTTGGGTTGATGTAGCTTCCCCTGGGATGGATATTTATAGCACAATAAGAAATAATAGCTATGGTTACAAGGGTGGAACCTCAATGGCATCACCATTTGTCGCTGGCTTAGGAGGGCTTATTTTCTCAAAAAATCCAGCCTGGAATAACAATATGGTGATGAGGGCAATTAAGGAAAGCGGCGATGATATTGGAGAACAGAAGATTGGAAGAAGGATAAATGCCTATAATAGCCTTAATTTTAATTTCTCAACCAAAACCTGGACATTCATCGTCTATCTTGATGGTGATAATGACCTAGAATTTGCGGCAATCAATGATTTTTTAGAAATGGCAAAGATTGGCTCAAATGATAATTTAAATATTGTTGTCCAGATGGATAGAATTAACGGATATAATTCTTCATATGGCAATTGGACAGAAACAAAGAGGTTTTATATTACAAAAGATATGACCCCAATCCCAGGAAGTGCAACAGATGATATAGTAGAAGCAAATATGGGAGACCCAAATACCCTTAAAAATTTTATAAATTGGGCAAAAAATAGCTATCCGGCAGAAAATTATGCCTTAATTCTTTGGAACCATGGGGATGGATGGAAAATACAAGAAGAAAAACCCAAAACAAAGGCTGTTTGTGTAGATGACACAAACAAAGATTCCCTTTCCTTAAAGGAATTAAGGGAAGCCCTTTTTTCTTGTGGAAAGATTAACCTAATCGGCTTTGATGCCTGTTTAATGGCAATGGCAGAGGTTGCACATCAGATAAAGGAATATGGAGAAATTATGGTTGCCTCAGAAGATGCAGAACCAGGTGATGGTTGGGCATATGATGAAATATTAGGTAGCATTGGTTCTGCTACAACCCCAAGCCTTTTGGCAGAAACCATTGTCCAAACCTATGTTAAATCATATCCAGATAATATGGAGGAAATAACCCTATCTTCCATTGACCTTTTAAAGATGGGAAGCCTTGCATTATCTTTAGGAAGCATTACCTCAATCAATGATAAGGAAAAAATAAGCACAGCAAGGAATAATAATGTTATATTTACTAGGTGGGATACCTCATATATTGACCTTTTTGACTTTGCAGATAGGCTAAAGGTAAGCCTTGTCTCACCCATTCTTTATTCTTCCCATACCACAGCCTCAAAGAATTACTCTGGCCTTTCCATATATTTCCCCAAAGAAGACGATGGCTATTTGGGAAGCTATACCCAGCTTACATTTGCCAAAGATACAAATTGGGATGAGTTTATCCTATGGTTTCTCAATTTTTATTATCCCCAAGAACAGGCTACGATTTCTACAAACAATGTTGAGCTTCTTATTCCTCCTAATACATTTGATGTGCCTTTTAAAATTTATATCGCCACAAGCTCAGAAACAAATGTGCCAAAAGGGATAAAGCCGGTGTTAGGATGGGATATCTTTGCTTCTGCACCCCTTAAGGGAACAATCACCGCCAGATTTTCTTACAACGAGGCAAATGGTGTTGTTTCTGGAACAATCAAAGAAAAAGATTTGTGTGTTTTTCAGGATGGAAAGCCAATTCCTTGTTTTATTGATTTTTCATCAAATATAATCATTGCCACAATTACAGAGCACCTTTCCTTATTTACTATGGCCGGAACACCAACCTATCCAGAAGAGATGACAAAACCAACCGTATTTCCCAATCCATTTGTTTGGCATAAGCATGAGTTTCTAACCTTTGGCGACCCAAATATAGTAGAAAAGAGGCTTCCACAGGGTGGAAGTATAAGGATATACAACATTGCCGGCGAGCTAATTGACGAGCTTTCTATAAATCCAGAGGATAATGGAAGAAAAATATGGAATCCTAAAGAAAAAAAATTAGCCTCTGGGGTTTATTTCTTTGTCATCAACAAAAAAGCCAGGGGAAAGATTGGAATTGTAAAATAACCCACAACGCTACATCAGCTTTTCCATAATTGTCTGAGCCCTTCCCTCTATCTTCTCTGTTAAATTTTCTGCCTTTTCCTTTATCTCCCTTTTTTGTTTCTCTGTTTCCTCTATAACCCTCTTTACTAGCTCCTCTTTGCTTATCTCTTTATCTTTTGGGATAAGGCCTATAATGTATTTCAGGGTAGCCTCATCTAAGCCAGTGAGCTTGGTTTGTATTA
>JBFMED010000091.1:0-2954 GCA_040753475.1 bacterium | reverse complement strand
GATGAGATTATTCCTGTCAAGCTTACCATTGGAGATTCTTCCTGTATCTATAATATTAGTCCAGAGCTGGTTAAGCTTATAGTTAGAGAGATAAAAAAGAAAGGGGCGAAACCCTTTCTTTTTGATACATCGGTGATATACAAAGGCAACAGGCAGAATGCCCTTGGCCATCTAGAGCTTGTTGAGAAAAAAGGGTTTTCCTATTCCAATGTAGGTTGCCCATTTATCATTGCTGATGGTATTTTTGGAGAGGCAGGAAAAGAATTTAAACTAGATTCCCCAAATATAGAGAGAATAAGAATTCCCCCTTTTGTGGGTATGCTAGAAAACCTGGTTGTTCTTTCTCATACAACAGGCCATATAATCTCAGGCTACGCCGGTAGTATAAAAAATGTGGCAATGGGTATGTCAACCCGTGCGACAAAACAAGCCATCCATTCCTCACTTAAGCCATATATTTTAGAGGAAAAATGTAGTGCTTGCGGATGTTGCATTTCTATTTGTCCTGCTTCTTCTATATCTTTTAAGAACAAAAAGGCTTTTATTAACCAGGGGTTGTGTATGGGTTGTGGTGAGTGCCTTTGTGCCTGCAAATCTGATGCTATATTTGTAAATTGGAAGGAAGACCCTTATATATTTTGTAAGAGAATGGTTGAGGTGGCAAATTTTATCCTTCTTAAGTTTAAAAATAAATTCTTCATAAATTTTGCCTTTGATATAACCAAGGAATGCGATTGCATTTCAAAAAAGGATGATGAGATGATTGCAAATAATCTAGGAATACTTGCCTCCTATGATATTTTAAGCCTGGATAAGGCATGTTTAGATTTAGCCTATAAAAACAAAAGGACAGATTTTCTTCTTAATAAAAGGGATTTATCTGAGGCAATGCTTGAATATGCAAAAAGTTTAGGCTTGGGAAATTTAGAGTATAATCTAGTAAGTGTTTAGGGTCTAGTAAGTGTTTAGGGGTTATTATATGCCAAATGAATGTGAGCAGCTCATCCAATAACATCTATAATCCTCCCCCTTATTCCATTAGACACCATTTCTTCCTTTTTTTCCTCCTTTTCTTGCCTCTTTCTCCTTTTCTTTACAAACCCTCTTGTTGTTCTTTTCTCCTCTATCTTTATTCCCTGCCCCCCTTTTTCAAGAGATTGGACGCCTGTTTCTTCCTCATGTATCTTTGTTTTATCAACCGATATTTGATGTTCCTGATGAACAATGGGTTGTTGCTGATGTAATTGTTGCTGGTAGCCTGATTGAACCTGCTGGGCTATGGTTATCTGAATATCTGCTGGCCCTGGCATTAGAGGAAGAAGAAAATAAGAGAAATTATTCCAAAAGAGGCAAATAAAATATAGCTTTGGATAAGGCCTGTTTGGATGAACCTCAATATCCTTCCAGAGCCTATTGTCAAAAATCCTGTTGCATTTACAATGCCATCTATAATGTATAGATCAAACCATCCGCTCAATGTAGATATAGCCTTGGTTAAAGCAATGACGCTCTTTCTATATATCTCATCAACCCAATATTTGTTGGTCAATAAATTTGAAATCATTGAAAACCTTTGGGTTATTTCTACATTAGAAACAAGCTTTCTTCCATAAATGGCCCAGGAGATAAATATTCCAAAAAAAGCAAAGGTAACAGAGATAATGGTAATTAGCATGCTGGTCTCGCTATGATGATGGCCTTCGATGAATGAAGAAAATTTCTTTTCAAAAAAGCCTGATATAACAGAAAGAATAGCAAGAATTATCATTGGAATGGTCATTGTTAAAGGGGATTCATGTGAATGCCCTTTTTCGCTTCCACAAAAGACAACAAAGAATAGCCTGAATGTATAAAGGGATGTTAAAAATACCGTAAGGATTGCGAGTATAAAAAGAATAGAATTTTTCTCATATACCACAGAAAGAATCATCTCCTTAGAGAAAAATCCAGACAGGGGTGGAATTCCAGAAAGGGCTAAACCACCACATAAAAATGTTATCCCTGTAATGGGCATTTTCTTAAAAAGGCCTCCACTATCCCAGATATTATTGGAATGGATGCTATGAATCACAGAGCCTGCACATAAAAACAACAGGGCTTTGAAGAATGCATGGGTTGTAAGGTGAAATGTCCCTGCGGTATAGCCTCCACAGCCCAATGCAAGCATCATATAGCCCAATTGCGAGAGGGTTGAATAGGCAATTATTCTCTTTATGTCATTTTGTGCTATAGCAATTGTGGCAGAGAATATGGCGGTAAAGCCTCCGATAATGGCAATAGTATCCATTGCAGGAGAAGAGAGGAAGAATATTCCGAATAACCTTGCGACAAGATATACACCAGCCGCAACCATTGTTGCCGCATGGATTAAGGCAGAAACAGGGGAAGGACCTTCCATTGCATCGGGAAGCCAGACATGCAAGGGGAATTGGGCGCTCTTTCCAATCGCACCACAGAAGACAAGAATGCAAATTAAGGTTAAAACAGGGGATGAAATAAGCCCCTGCCCAATAATGCTTGAAATTTCTTTGAAATCAAATGTGCCACAAAGCTTAAATATAAGGAGGATGCCAATCAGAAAGCCAACATCGCCTATCCTTGTTGTGATAAATGCCTTTTTCCCCGCCTCTGCAGCAGATTCTTTATGATACCAAAATCCAATGAGCAAATAAGAGCAGACACCAACCAGCTCCCAGGAGATAAACATCTGGACAAAGTTGTTGGAAAGGACAAGAAGAAGCATTGAGAAGGAAAATAATGAAAGAAAGGCATAATATCTTGAAAATCCAGGGTCTTTCTCCATATATCCCCTTGAATATATCTGAATAAGGAGGCTTACCAAAGAGACAACAATAAGCATTATAATTGAAAGAGGGTCTATAATTGCACCTAAAGAGACTTGGGTTTCTCCGGTTATAAACCAGGGGATTGTAAGGTTTATCGGGCTTGGGTTG
>JBFMED010000090.1:0-16804 GCA_040753475.1 bacterium | reverse complement strand
AACGGTTAAAACAAGGTTTATTTTTTCTTTTAATTCCTCAAGCTCTCTTTTATAAACAAGGTCATCTACACTCCTTGCCCCATAGATTAAGGTAATTTTCCCAAAATCAGACCTTTTATCCAGACAATACAAAAGTAAAGAGCGAAGTGGTGCAAGACCAATCCCCCCTCCAATAAAGACAATGTCTTTTCCCATCATCTCATCTATGGGAAACCAATTTCCATAAGGACCCCTAAATCCAATCTTATCGCCTAGATCAAGGTTATGCAAGGCAGATGTTACCTTACCTATTTTTTTTACTGTGCATTCAATATAGCCTTTTTGTGTAGGCGATGAGGCAATACAAAATGTTGCCTCACCCTCAGAAAATACAGAATATAGCCCAAATTGCCCCGGCATATAGGAAATATCCGCACCAAGCCTGAATGTCTTGATATCAGATGTTTCCTCAAATATCTCAATAATCTCCAAAATCTTTGGTTTATATATACTTTCCATTTTATCCACTGACCCCTGACCCCTGACCCCTGACCCCTGACTTTTCAATTACCTCTGTTATATCCATTCCCACCGGACAGGTTTTTATACACCTCCCACAGCCAACACAGGCAAATTCACCAAACCTTTCGGGAAAGTATGAGAATTTATGCATTACCCTGTTTCTGTATCTTTGAAATTGCTCTGGTCTTGGCTGGTGTGTGGCCATCTTTGTAAAATAGGAAAAACTACAGGAATCCCAGCATCTAAATCTCCTATTTTTTTCATCCTGAATATCAAAGCAATAGCAGGTTGGGCATAAATATGTGCAAATCCCACAGCCAAGGCATTTTTGGGAAATTTCCTTCCAAATAGGGGAGTCAAAGGAAGGCTTTATATCCAAAGAAATACCCTTTTTGCATAAAATACTAAATTCTTTCTCTTCCTTTGGCTTATCAAGGGAAGATGTAATATCTCTCCCCTTTTCTGTTATAACCTTAAGATAATAAAAGTCTTCTAGCTCAACGATTAAAATATCAGAGCCATCCTCTAAATTATACCCCAATGATGTGCAAAAGCAAGTATCTTCTGGCTCTGGACAAAGAAGGCTTATGATTATAGTATTCTCTCTCCTTTTAAGATATGCCTCATCCCTTGGCTCCCATTCAAGGAATGGCTTATCAATGATGGTTAATCCCTTTGCCTCACAAGGACGAGCACCAATAACTACCCTTTTCTCATCATTTATTGGGGATTCCAAGATTTCAATCTCATTCTTTTTTATCTTAAATCTAAACAACTCCTCTGTTTGGGGAAGAAAAATGGATTTAAGTGGATGTGACGATGCAATGGAGTAGTCAAAACAAGGCTTTATTCCATCTTTAAGCCCTTTAAAAAAGATAAGCTCACCATCTTTTACAGGAACCAAAACAGAAAAATCTTTCTTTAGGGCCTCGATAAAGTCATTTAGCTTTTCTTTCTTTAATAATTTATCCGATAAATTCATTGTAATCCTCTTTTTTAAATTCTTGTAAAGGAGGCTTTGCATTTATCTCTTTGCCAGGGGTATAACCAAATAGCTTAAATACCTCATGCTCCATCTTTAAGTTTAACAAAGACAAGGGGATGTTCATTGGACAAACCCTTTCGCATTCTCCACAACCCACACACCTTCCTGCCAAGTGTAATGCCCTGGTTAGATGAAAGATAAAATTGGATGAGCTTGAATTAGCCTTTGAAATCCATTGGGGAATGCTTACATCCACAATACAGGTTTCACAATAGCAAAGGGGACAAACCTGCCGGCAGGCATAGCACCTTATGCATCGGCTAAATTCATTTTTAAAATAATCCCATCTCTCCTTCGGGTCTTTCTTTTCAAACTCAATGACCTCAGAGAATTTGTCCTCAAATGCTCTTTCTTCTATTTTCTCGCCAATTAAATAATCATAAATTAAAGGATTTTTATCAGGACAAGACTTACATTTTTTTACATTTAATCCAGGGCAAGCAACCCCAATTATCACAACATCTGTCCTCTTTATCTGGTTTTCCTGGATAAGCCCAATTATAGATTTTACATCACAGGGTTTTGCAACAATTGCACATTTTTCTTTTATCCTTGTCAAATAGACAGAGAGGTTATGAAAGCATCCCTCATTAAAAACAAGCCTTTTTGTATCGTCTTTATCCTTAATAAAACAAGGAGATGCTATCCCATCCTTTTCCTCATATCCAATGATAAGAGAAACCCCTTTCTTTTCTAACAATTCAGATGCTATTTCACTTATTTCCATTCTTTTCTCTAAACCCTATTCTCTTTATATCAGAGATAGGGGTGGTAAGTAAGGTTTTTATGGCATCAAAGACAATTTTAAATTGCTGGTCATACTTTCTTTCCATATTTTCAACCTTTTTCCTTAATTCTTCATGGCTTAAGACCATTTCTCTTAACCTTACAAAGGCTCTCATAATCTGGATATTTATTTGAATTGCCCTTTTGCTATTGAGGACAGATGAAAGCATAGCAATGCCTTGTTCTGTGAAGGCATAAGGAAGATGTCTAATTCCACCCCAACTTGATGTGCCAAAATGGCATCTCAAGTTTTCAAGCTCTTCCCTTGTCAGTTGAAACATAAAATCTTCTGGAAATCTTTCTATATTTCTCTTTACCTGTCTTTTTAATGCAGATGTTTTTACCCCATAAAGCTCTGCCAAATCTTTATCCAGCATTACCTTTTTGTTCCTTATCACAAGGATTTTACATTCTATTCTTTCAATCGGAACCAAGCTATCTTTCATCCTTCATCCTTTCAAATTGACCAAGCCCTTTTATTTCATCTACCATCTTGGATACAACATCGGCAAATTTTATCCCTTCTGCCGCTGAGATCCAAAAAAACCTCAATCTTTCCTTTTCTATACCGATAAATTCAAGCAGCTTGCTTAATATAGCAAACCTCCTCCTTGCATAATAATTTCCCGATACATAATGGCAATCACCGGGATGGCATCCAGAGACCATAACTCCATCTGCCCCTTCCTTAAATGCCTTAAGAATTAAAAGGAAATCTATCCTTCCTGAGCAAGGAACCCTTACTATCCTTATGTTTTCAGGATATTTTAAACGGGAAGTCCCAGCCAGGTCAGATGCGGCATAGGTGCACCAATTACATAAAAATGCAATGATCCTAGGTTCTTTCATATCATAATTTCCTATATTTCGCTACCTTTATTCAGAATTGAACATCCAATCCACCCGAATAGGCAAGCACAATCTTCATAATAATAAAATCCTAAATCTTAAATCATAAATCTTAAATCTTAATGTCCTCCACCATGCCCTCCTGTTGTTTCTCCCTCCTTTGGAGGTGGCTTTATTCCTAATTTTTCCTTTCTTTTCCTTATATCATCAGGGCTTTTGGATAAAGGAGGTTTTGATAGATAGACAAGGCCCTGCGTAAGCCTTTGAAAGGAGGCTCCTTTATCTTCTGTTTTATAAAGCCCATTTTCTGTGGCAAGATAGATTTTATCTTGTAATATTTCAATATCCCTTATGTTTGTATTAAAAAGCCTTGTATTTGCTGAGCTCCATCTTTTCCCATTGTTATAGCTTATAAAGAATCCGCCAATATATGAGCCAAGATAGAGAATATTCTTGTTTTTCTTAATAACCATAATGTCTTTTGTGGTAAGCCCATAATTCAAAGCCTGCCAGGTATTAGAACCTTTGAACAGCCCATCTTCACTTGTAACAAAAAGGGAGTCTCCGTCGGGAAGAATGCTCCATATCCTTTTCCCTTCAAATTCAAGCTTTTTCCAGGTTATCCCTAAATCGCAGCTTTTATAAATCCCATCATTGTATGAGGAGATATAAATTGTTTTGCCAGAGGAGGCAATCCCTGTAATGGGGGATTTAAGAGCAACAACCACATCCCAAGATCTTCCATTGTTTTTTAATACCTTGCCCATCCCTGTTCCCACAAAAATTGTTTTATCTAAAATTAAAATTTTCCTTACAAATGCTACATCTTTAATCTTCTCCCATTTTTCATCTTTTAAAACATATATACCATCATCACATCCGGCATAAAGCCTGCCATTTTTATCCATTTCAATTGAGTTAATCTGAAGGTTAAAAAAGCCATTATTTATTGGTTTAAAACAATTTCCAGAATCATTGCTTTTGTAGACACCCTCCATTGTTGCAACATAGATAGAGCCTTCTTTCTCAAATGATAAAATGTCATTTGTCCAGTTAATTTGGCCATAAAACCCAAGTGTCATAAAAAGAAAAATTCCCATTTAAAAAAGGATAGCAAAGATTACTTGTAATGTCAATGTTGTTTTTTAAGACAAACTTCTCCAAGTTTTTACACCCTTTAGGTAAAGAAAGAAAACAGAAAGCACCTTAAAAAAGAGATATGTGTTGAGCTTCTTTAATATGTGTTCTACTTCCTCATTAAAGAGCCAAAAATCGCTTTATATTTAATTGATGGGTCCGGAGTGTTTTCCGACCCATCATCCTGAGTACCCTCAAGCGTAGCGAAGGGGACGAAGGATCTCATAAGAGCCTTTAGAGATCCTTCAGCCCTTCGGGCTTTAAGGATGAGCAGTCGGAAAAAACTCCCCGACTGCTCATTTAATTGTAAATTTTAAATTGTAAATTTTAAAGGGATAACTACAGAGAGATAGATTTCATTCATTTCGTTGGAGGCTTTCTATAAATATCCACAGAATAAAAGGATTTAACAAGGGTAAATTCAGGGTTTTGTTGTAAAAGATAGGATTGACCTGTATAACTTGAGGTTGTAACAAACCAAACATCCTCTTTTCTTAATTCTTCTGGATATAAAAGCTCAGGGGCTTTTTTTTGCTGAAATTTAGAAAGAGCCATTTCTATGGATTTTACAGGGGGAATAAGGTGTTGAATCTTATTTGGCCACCACCAGGTTTCATAGATGGTAAATCTTTTATCATCCTTAAGATACATAAAAAGAAAGTCAGCGGGACATCCCCAATCAACCGGAAGGAAAAGAACAACCTTATCCTTTACATTTTCCTTGAGGAATTCTAAGGCTTCTCTGCTTCCATATCCAGAATAACCACCTGTTTGTTGAAGCCCTTCTTCCTCTTTGGGAAGGGGGACATCTTTAAAGGAAAAAACAATTGGAAGATTAAAGTAAAAGGTGGGAATAATAAGGAATAAGGATATAGCCTTTGCCCACTTAAGTGAAGAAATAAGACCTCCCAAAAGGATAAAAAGAGGGAGAAGGGCAAAGAGATAATAGCGAACAAAGGGATTTGTTCCTATTAAGGCAATTACTATCATTGGAAGGAGGCTAAAGACCCCTAAGAAAATATCCTTGGATGAATGATAGCGAAATAGGCGATAAAGGGCAAATAAAAGAAAGGGAAGGAAAAGATAGGGAAAGGAGAAATGAAGATATTTACCAAGGCAGATAAAATTCTTTAACCATATCTTTGGTGTTTCTAAAGATAAATTGGAGAACACAAAGAAGCCTTTATGGTGAAGGATGGAGCCGGCTCCTGCAATAATCGGCTTCTGGGGAGAGAAAAAGTTAATGGAGATTAAGATTGCTCCAATAATAAAGGCAAAGAGCAAATATAGCCAGGCACTAACAGACCTTTGTTGTTTAAAGATAAACAAAGAGAGAAAAATAGGGAGAAAGAGGAATATCCCAGGGGATTTTGTTAAAAATGCACATCCTATACAAATTCCTATTCCCAAAGCCCAAACAATATGCCTTTTCTCCATCAAAAGAAGGGTAAAGAGCATTGTTAAGATAGCAAATGTTCCTAGCAGGGTGTCAACCAAAGCCATACGGGAATAAAGAAGGTGGTAGGGTGAGAAGATGTAAAATAAGGATGAGAAAATGGCACAATGCCAGGAAAAAAGAAGAATGCTTATAAGAAATATAGCGAGCAGGGTTAAGAATGAAGCAATCACACTTATCAGCCTTCCGGCATAAACTGGGTCATTAAAGAATGGGATGGTAAGAAAGGCATTTGCCCACATAAAGAATGGCTGTTTTCCATCGGTATGGGGAACAAATAGCCATTCTTTGGGATTTTCTTGTATTATCTGTGCCCATCTGATATAGATTGCCTCATCACCAAAGAGTGGCTGTTGAGTAAGATTTGGAAGATGTGTTATAAAATGAAGGATTATAAGAAGGACAAAAGAAAGGGCAATTTTTTGTGCTGGTTTCTTTTTCTTTTTGGACTTCACTTATAAAATTCTCTTAAGCAGCCCTAATATTCGAACCTGAAATATGCCCAAAATCCATAAACCTCACTTTCTTATCTTAAGCCTTTGGATGAGGGAGGTATATCTTTCGTTTGATTTCCTTTTAAGGTACAAAAGAAGCCTTCTCCTTTTATTAACAAGCTTTATCAGGCTTCTCCTTGTTTGAAAGTCCTTTTTATTGACATTGAAGTGTTCTGTTAGGTTGTTAATCCTTGCAGTAAATATAGAAACCTGGACCTCTGGTGAGCCCCTATCTGTGCTATGAAGCTTATATTCCTCAATTATATCTTTTTTCACTACTTTCATATCAAAATTATAAATTGGCAACCTATGCCTGTCAAGGCATCACTTGTATCCTCTTATCCTCTTCTTTCTCTAATAAGACGCCATCTATCTTATATTTTTTAAGGATAAAGTGTGTTGTGGTTGATTGGACATTTTCTATTATGGCAAGCTTTTCTGCCACAAAATAGGCAAGCTCTTTCATTGACTTTCCGCTTACCACAACAGCAAAGTCATAAGCACCAGACATAAGATAGAGGGAATGAACCTCAGGATATTGGCAAATCCTCTCTGCAATAGCATCAAAACCCCTATCCCTTTCTGGTGTAACCCTAACATCAATAAAGGCATAGACCTTTTCCTCTATTGTCTTTTCCCAATCAATAATGGTCTTGTATTTTACAATAACCCCATCCTGTTCAAACTGCTCAATCTCCCTTTTTACCTCATCGGCGGAGATCCCAAGCATAGTCCCTATTTTCTCTTTTGATAGCCTTGCGTCATTCTCAAGAATATCAAGGATTTCTTTCTTCATTTAATCTTAACCTCCCTCAATTATTGCCCTTGCAATCTTTAAGCTTGCATAGGGCTTTGAAAATTTTAAAGCCTTTTCGCTTATCTCCTTCATTTCTTCTTTATAATTCAAAAAATCTTTTAGTACATTTGGTATATTATTATATTTTGGCATAATCGCTATTCCTTCGTCTATTAAAATTTTTGCATTTGCCTCTTCCTGACCTGGCACTACCTCTGTAATAACAATGGGAAGACCCTTTGCACAAGCCTCCATAATCCCCACACCCCCTGGCTTTCCAATAATAATATCAGATATTTCCATAAGCTCTGAAACATTATCAACAAAGCCAAATACCCTTCCTTTTATTCCGTGTTTCTTAAAAGAGGCTTCTAGTCTCTTTTCAAGACCCTTATTTTTCCCTGCAATGACTATTAGTTGAAATAGCTCCCTATCCTTTGCTAAAACGGGAATAAACCTCTCTATATGACCAAGACCATAACCTCCACCCATCTCAAGGATAATAGGTTTTTCATCAAATCCAAGGCTTTTCTTTGATATATTTCCTGATTTTGAAAACTTTAATGATATGGGAATTCCAATTACCCTTATTTTTTCTTTTTCTACACCCATCTTTAAAAGAAGTTCTGATGTATGTTTGTGTGGCACGATAAAAAGGTCAACATTGGGCTTTATCCCTATTGGATGGCAGCTAAAATCTGTTGCTACTGATATAAGCTTGAAATTTCTATTTTTTATTTTTGAAATAGCAGATGTAATGAATGGATGGGTTGAACAGAGGCAATCAGGGCTTTCTTTATCAATTATTCTTAACGCCTCCCTTTTTATCCTATAATCAATATACCCTGTATGTGAATAGAATATTTTTTGCTTATAAAGAAGGCTCCAAGCCAAAGGAAGATGCCTTGCCATCCATAGATATGAGAAATTGATAAACCAGCCAAGAAATGTATTTTCAAGGAGAGTAATAGATTTTGCAGAATTTCCATCTAATGTATTTATTGCCTCACAGAGAGCCTCTCCTCCTTTAATATGTCCCATCCCAGCCCTAATAGAAAAGACAATTATTTTCATAAATCCTAAAAATCACGTACGTGTTTAGCTCTTCTCTTAACTAAATTCCATAACCGTTGTTTAGCTGTCCTATATAGCTAGGCACAAAGGGGCAAAGGCACAAAGAAAGCAAGTAATAAATAAACTCTGTGCCTTTGTGCCTCTGTGCCTATTTTCCATCTTATTCTTAACTATACCTAAACACATACAAAATCACAAATATCCCTCTAACATAATATCATCTGAAATCCGCTTTGTCTTTATGTTTTTAAGCTCTAAAGGAGAAATATTTCCCAAAAGGGAAAGACCAGAATCGCCAATGAGCTTCAAAGAGATAAAGAATATTGCCTTATCTATAAGGCATCTATTCAAAAATGATGTTACTAGTCTTTGTCCTCCCTCAAGAAGGATGGATGTAATGCCCATTTTGCCAAGCTTTAAAAGAAGATGAGGAAGAGAAACCAAGCCATTTTCCTCTTTTACAATGAGCACCTCTGCCTTTTTTGTAATCTCATAAGGAGGTTGCTTTGTGCTTGCAATAATTAGGTCTTCCTTTTTTCCAAATACATTTGCCTCTGCTGGAATCTTTCCATCTGTTGTAACAATTATTCTAATCGGCGATTTTCCTTTGACAAACCTTGTGGTAAGATAGGGGTTATCCTTAATAATTGTTCCCTTTCCCACCATAATCCCATCCACATAAGACCTTAATCGATGAACCATCCTCCTTGACGCCTCTGAGGTTATCCATCTCCTAGACCCCTGACCCCTGACTCCTGACCCCTGACTTATTTTCCCATCCAGGCTCATTCCTACTTTAAGCATAACAAATGGCATCCCTGTTTTTATATACTTAAAATAGACCTCATTAAGATGCTCTCCCTCATCCTTTAATAGCCCAATATCAACCTTTATTCCCCCTTTTTCCAATATTTCCTTTCCCTTTACAATTGGGTTTGGATCAAGGGTTGATGCAACAACCCTCTTTATTCCTGCCTTAATTATTGCATCTGTGCAGGGTGGTGTCCTTCCATAGTGTGAGCAAGGCTCAAGGTTGACATACAATGTTGCTTCTCTTGCATTTTTCCCTCCCTTTTTTAATGCGATAATCTCTGCATGTGGAAAGCCTGCCTTTTTATGATAGCCCTCACCTATTATTCTTCCTTTCTTTACAATGACGCATCCTACCATAGGATTTGGGCTTGTTTTTCCCAATCCCCTCTTAGCAAGCAAAAAAGCCCTCTTTAGAAAAAAGATGTCATCCATCTTAAGAAGATTATATAATATTTCAAGAATGGAAATCTATAATCTTACATCTTATGAGATTCATCACTTGTTTAAGAAAAAAGAGATAAAGGCAATTGATGTTGTTTTGTCTTGCATCAAAAGAATAGAGGAAGAAGAGCCAAAGATAAATGCATTTATTACAAGGACATTTGAGAGAGCAATTGAAAAAGCCAAGGCAATTGATGAGAAAATTGCAAAGAATGAACCAATTTCTCCCCTTTCTGGAATTCCCATATCCATAAAAGACAATATTTGCACAAAAGGTTTACAAACGACCTGTGCCTCTCATATCCTTCAAGGGTTTATCCCTCCCTATGATGCAACGGTAATTACAAAGCTAAAAGATGCT
Organism: bacterium; assembly: GCA_040753475.1. Taxonomy (GTDB): domain Bacteria; phylum UBA9089; class UBA9088; order UBA9088; family UBA9088; genus JBFLYE01. The sequence continues at coordinate 7,051 of JBFMED010000090.1, read as the reverse complement.
GGAGCTATAATTATTGGAAAGACAAATATGGATGAATTTGCCTTTGGTTCATCTTGCGAGCATTCTTGCTTTGGTCCTACCAGAAATCCACATAACCTTGACTATGTCCCTGGTGGCTCATCGGGTGGCTCTGCCGCATCTGTGGCAAGCTGTGAAGCAATCCTCTCATTAGGCTCTGATACAGGTGGTTCAATAAGGCAACCTGCCTCATTCTGTGGTGTGGTTGGCTTAAAACCAACCTATGGCCTTGTCTCAAGGTATGGTCTTATTGCCTTTGCCTCAAGTCTTGACCAAATTGGTCCTTTAACAAAGGATGTAAGGGATTGTGCAATTTTATTAAATACCATTTCTGGGTTTGATGAGAATGATGAGACATCTATCAAACAGCCGAAGATTGACTATACGAGTTTCTTGGAAAAAGATATATCGGGAATGAAAATTGGCATTGTTAAGGAATATGTTGAAGGGATTGATTGTGAGGTAAAGGAGGCGATAATGAATGCCTGCAAGAAGCTTTCCTCATTAAATGTAGAGATAGTTGAGGTATCCCTTCCTCACTCTCAATATGCTATTCCTGTTTATTATATCATTGCTTGCTCTGAGGCATCATCAAATCTAGCAAGGTTCGATGGTGTCCAATATGGCTTAAGGGAGGAAGATAAAAGCCTCTTTGGAATGTATAGAAAGACAAGGAGTAAAGGGTTTGGCGATGAGGCAAAGAGGAGGATAATCCTTGGGACATATGCCCTATCATCTGGTTATTATGATGCCTATTACCTTAAGGCACAAAAGGTTAGAAGCCTTATAAAAAGGGATTTTGATCGGGCATTTTCAAAGGTTTCCCTCCTTATCACGCCGACCTCTCCTACACCTCCATTTAAGATAGGAGAAAAAACAGAAGACCCTTTATCAATGTATCTTTCAGATATACTTACGGTTTCAAGCAACCTCACAAGATACCCGGCTATGTCTATCCCTTGTGGAAAAACAAAGGACAGTCTACCCATTGGGCTTCAAATCATAGGTCCTTACCTTTGTGAAGGAAAAATCCTATCCCTTGCTCAAAGAATAGAGAAATTGTATGAAATGGAATAATGTTTTATGTATCTACCCTTACAGGTATAGAAATCCCTATTATGCTTTCCCACCACTTGCCTTAGAATATTTGGCAGGTGCAATAGAGGACATCGTAGAAAAGGTTACTCTGGTTGATCTGCGCTTTGAAAAAGATATTAAGCCATATTTCAAAGATGTAGACATAGTGGCTACATTTGGCCACTTTGAAGATTGTGCTATATTTGGTCAGCTAAAAGAAGATTCTTTGTTGGAAATTGCTGAACTTTTACCTAAAGGGATTCCACTTATTACGGGTGGAACTGTCTCTCTGGATATTGAAGCTACATTTAAACGATGCAAAAGGCTAAACATCGTGATTAGAGGCAACCCTGAATACCCGGTGAGAGAGCTATTCTTGAAGGGATCTCCTGAAGGGGTTAAAAACCTGGTCTATCGGAATAATGGCGAGCTTATATTCAATGAATCTTACACCTACCCAATTTCAAATGAAATTCTTCCTGCAAGGCATCTTAGAAGATACGAATATCAAGTATGGGGTATATCCTGCGATATTCTTAAAACATCTATGGGTTGTAATTATAGATGTAGCTTTTGCTATCAATATGGGAAGGGATTTGAGACTAAATACCTCAAATGGCAAGGTAGAACCCCAGATTCTATATTTAAAGAGCTACAAAGCTCAAATGCTGTATTTGTCGGGTTTATGGATGATGATCTGCTTGTAGATATGGAGAGAATAGATAAGCTCTGCGATTTGGTAATAAGCTCAAAAATGAAGAAGCTTTTTGCGGGTAATTCAAGAACAAATTATATTATCAAAAGAGGAAAAACTCTAAAAAAAATGGAGAAAGCAGGATTTATTGGTATGAGTTATGGTATAGAATCGCCCTATGACAAAACACTAAAGCTCTATAAAAAGGGAACAACCCCTGCAATAAACGAGGAAGCCTTGAGACTGATGAATAAAACAAATATGTTGTTAATCTCTTCATTTATTCTTGGTTCACCCGGAGAGACAAAGGAGGAGATACTCTATTATCTCCAGTATGCTAGAAAATTTGATATTGATAGTGTTGTAACAAATCGGTTAAGAATACCAGAAGATACAGAGTTGTATAAACAGCTTTTCAACCTGCAAACAGGTGAGCTGAAAGACCCTAAATACAAAATGGTTGAAGGTAAAGAATTGGAGGAGATAAAATATGCAATTAAATACGGTCAAAGAACACCTTTGCGCATACTTCTTATCCTGATGAAATTATCAAGACATAAGGGTATGTTTATTTCACCTCTTTACATTTTAATAAGCTTTCTAAATACAGCAATTAAAGGAAGTGCGGCTGAACGAATTTTTGTGATTAGATGGTTATTAGGAATCTTTATGGCAATTTCCAGAAGCAAGCCCTGGCGAATGTTTGAGCGTTTCCTAGCAATAATTCTTTACCAACCCGTAAAGATAATCAATCAAGCCTTTGAATTACTAGATGCAAAACTTAATCTCTCAATTAAGATTTTGCCGAAGGTATTTAATATTCTCCATCACAAGGTTTATGAAAAACAGAAGTTTCAACATGGTTGGAAAAAGGGTTAATCTCAAGCTTCGTTTCTTCTTTGCCTTCTGGCTTCTTTTTCTCTTTCTATTTCGGCTCTGGTATATCACCCAGGTTCCTATAACCGGTGACGAAGCTTATCATTGGGAATGGTCTCGGCATTTGGATTGGGGCTATTATGACCATCCTCCTATGGTAGGATATTTTATTTATTTGTTCACCAGATTAGGCTCCTCCCTTTTCTTTGTCAGGTTTGCTAGTGTAGTTGTTTCTTTAGGCTTATCTATATTTGTCTATCTACTGACGAAGGTTTTATTCAATGATGAGGAAATGGGAATTATATCAGGTATATTGGTTTCAATTACTCCCATTTTTGCTGTAGGTGCTATTCTGATTACCTCTGACACACCACATGCCTTTTTCTGGATAATTACCCTCTATTTTTTTAGCAAGGCTATTTTTACCCAGAAAAGCCTCTGGTGGTATTTGATGGGCATTTCTTTGGGAATGGCGTTTTTAAGTAAATTTTTTGCTATTTTTTTGCTGATTGCAATATTTCTTTTCCTGATACTCTCTTTTCAAAATCGCCATTGGTTTTTTCGCAAAGAGCTATATCTTTCATTGCTTATAGCCATTTTAGTTTTTTTGCCTAATTTAATCTGGAATGCATTTCACAATTGGGACACATTCCGTTTCAATCTAATATCTCGCCATCATATCCTTAAATTGTCTTTAAAATACCTGGGAGGATATCTGGGAGGCCAAGCATTAGCCATCTCCCCTTTTCTTTTTCTAATCTATCTTTATGGTTTAGGATACAGCGGCTATTTGGGAGTTAAAAAAATGAAGACATCCTATCTTTTCCTTTTCTGCACATCAGCTCCCATATTTTTTGCTTTTTCTTTGGTGGGGCTGGGAGGAAGGAAAATAGGGCTTCATTGGCCAGCGGTTGGATATCTTGCGGGTTTGATAACTGTTTCTGCTTTATTCTGGCAATGCTTAAAGCAAAAAAAATATTTGTCTGCCTGGATAATAACCTATACAACCCTAATCCTTCTTACAATTACAATTTATTTGTTGCCCCTTAATCTTGAAATTATAGCACCTAAACTTGCTAACAATCGTGATATAAGTGAGATTTATGGTTGGGAAGAATTAGGCCAAAAGGTAAAAAAAATTTTAGATGAAATGTCTTTAGATAAAGAAACCTTTATATTCACCCAAAGTTCCGCCTTCTCAAGCCTCCTGGCATTTAACACCCCTAAAAAACCCTTTGTTTACCTTCTAAAAGATACAAGTGTTTATGGCCGCAGCTATCATTACTGGCAGAAGGATAATCTCTTAAGAGGAAAAAATGCTATATTGGTTTGTAGGAAAAAGGGGGAGGAGGAGAAATTTTTGCTTTTCTTTGAAAGGATTAAGCCAGAACCACCACTTAAAATTTATAAAAAATCAAGGTTGGTTAGGGTCTTCTTTATCTATCGCTGCTACAATTATAAAGGGTTATTATAGTATCCTTGCTAAATTTTCATAATTAAATTATAGTATCTTTCATAAATGTTTAAGAAATACTAATGCGTTAACTATAATTATGGGTTAGGGGTTAAATTGAGAAATTAGGCCTTTTATTTCCTCTATAAATAGGGCTTCTGCCTTTTTTTGAGAATCAGAAATGGCAGATACAATAAGGTCGGAAAGCATGCTAACATCTTTCTCTAACCCTTCTTCTATCTTTATCTCCAAAACATCCTTCATTCCATCACAGGTAACCTCAACCATCCCTCCACCCGATTGCCCAATTACCCTTTTTTCTTTCAGCCTTGCTAAAAGCTCATCCCTTAAAGATTCAAGCCTTCCGATATTTCTCACTAAAGAAAAAATGTCTATCATCTTACCTCAATAGCATCAAATATTTCAAAGGCTTTCTCTATAATATCCCTTTCTGGAATTACAACCTCTATTTTTCTCTTAAAAAGCTCGTATAGCACATCCTCAATAATTCTTTTATTCTCTGCCTTTCCTATAATTCTTCTATGTGTATTTGCCTTTTCCTTAAATTTTAAAATAAGTCTCTCTTCATCTGTTTCAATAGATTCTATTTCTCGTAAGGGGTTTTTAAGAAGGGGATTTTTCTTAGAAACCATCTCCAAAACCTCATTCCACCTCCCCAATACATCATCATTTTGACCCTCTGACCCTCTGACCCTCTGACTCTCTGACCCTCTGACTCTCTGACTCTCTGACCCTCTGACCCCCTGACCCCCTGACTCCTGAATAAGCTTTATTATCGCCAGCTCAAGGAGAAGCTCTGCGTCATCTGGTAGCCTCCTTATCCTCTCTTGTGTCTCGCAAAAGGTATCTCCTGCCTTTATTAGCCATCCTATATCACCATTAGAAGAAGAAGCGGCCTTAACAATAAGACCCCTTAATGAATCTAAAATCCCCTTTATTATCATATCAGGAGAAAACCCCTCATCTATCATCTCTTTTACAAAAGAAAGGGTATTTGCATCTTTATTTTTTATCATCTCAATCAATGAAACAATGGATGCCTCTTTGCAGATTCCCAGAAGGCTCCTTACATCATCAGAGCTCGCATCGCTTTTGTATAAAACAACCTGGTCAAGGATAGACTCTGCATCCCTTAAGCTTCCATCAGAAATAGAGGAGATAAGAGAAATTGCCTCTTTATCTATCTTAAAACCCTCTTTTTCTACTATAGAAAACAATGCCCCCTCTATCACAGATTTCTCTATCTTTCTAAATTCAAACATCTGTGTCCTTGAGGATATTGTCTTTGGAACCTTTTGGACATCTGTGGTTGCAAAGATAAAGATTACATGAGAGGGTGGCTCCTCAAGGGTTTTTAATAGGGCATTGAATGCCTCTGTGGTTAGCATATGAACCTCATCAATAATGTAGACCTTGAACCTTCCGGCAATCGGCATATAGCCTACACTTTCCCTTAATTCCCTTATCTGGTCAATCCCCCTGTTTGAAGCACCATCAATCTCAATAACATCTAAAGAGAAGCTTTCGTCAATCTCAAGGCAGGAAGAGCATTTGCAACAACAAATTGGACTTGGTCCTTCTTTGCAGTTTAGAGACTTTGCCAGAATCCTTGCAATGGATGTCTTCCCTGTCCCCCTTGGCCCAAAGAAAAGATAGGATGAATTTATCCTATTTTGGGAAATCGCATTCTTTAGGGTTATGACAATATGGCTTTGTCCTATAACGGCCTCAAAGCTCTTTGGTCTATATTTCCTTGCTAAAGAAAGATACATATTTATTCCTCCGGGTCATGGCTAGGGGTTTTTCCTAAAAGATAGAGGCATAAACATAAAATAAATACAACAATGGCAAATATGCCTATCTTTGCTAATTGGTGAAATAAGGGAATTTTCTCAAACCCTATAGACATCTTTGCCTCCACCAGAACCATTCCCCTGATGCTTGAGATTATCCCAACAAAGATAAATGGCCTTAAGGTAAAGGGAAGCTTTTTAAAATACCTTAAAACATCCCAAAGGATTTCCATAATAAGAAGGACAAACAATGCATCTCCTACCATTTCAAGGATGGACTGAGTATCAGGAGAAAAAGCCTTTGTAAAAGCCTGATATAGAAAGGCAAAGGCAGCAAAGACAAGAAGAAATGCAACGCTGATATGAACAATGTCATCTATTAAGAGAAAAACCTTTCTTATCTTCTTCATAATAAAACCTAAAATAATTATACCATTTCTCCCTCTGGATATGAACCCAAAATTTTTAAATAATTGCAAAGTTTATTAAGCTTTGAGATTGCCATTTTTACCTTTTCATCCTGAATATGGCCTTGGAAATCAATAAAAAACATATACTCCCACGCTCTAATTTTTGATGGACGGGATTCTATCTTTGTAAGGTTTATCCCTTGCTCGGCAAATGGCATAAGCATATCGTGTAATGCTCCTGGCCTATCCTTTACAGAAAAAAGAATGGATGTTTTATCACATCCTGTTGCATTACCATATTCCCTTCCAATAACCACAAACCTTGTTGTATTTGAGACAAAATTCTCTATTTGTTCTTTAAGAATATTAAGGCAATAGATTTCTCCTGCCCATTTGTTTCCAATGGCTGCAGAGCATGCTTCATCTACTACCCTCTTTGCAGCAGCTGCGGTAGATGGCATATCAATAAGCTCTACACCAGGCATGTTTTCGGAAAGGAATTTTCTGCATTGGGCAAACACAGAGGGATGGCTGTATGCCCTTTTGATCTTTGAAATGTCATTCTCCATTGAAAGTAGGCAATGGGAGATTTTAAGGTATATCTCATCACAGATTACAACATCTGCATCAATGAACATATCAAGGGTGTTGGATACAATGCCCTCTGTTGAGTTTTCAATTGGGACAACGCCATAATCTGCCCTTTTTT
>JBFMED010000089.1:0-2548 GCA_040753475.1 bacterium | reverse complement strand
AACAGGCACAAAGGAACAAAGGGGCAAAGGCACAAAGAAAGCAAGTAACAAATAAACTCTGTGCCTTTGTGCCTTAAGTGCCTTTGTGCCTATTTCCCATTTTATTCTCACCTAGCTAAACACATACACCTAAACACATTGCAATTTAGCCTTTGCAATGGCTTGCGAAACAGCAGATTTTGGGGAATTTGCTTTGATTATTGGAATCTCTGCAAGCTCATAGGGAGAAATCCCCCATGTATATAAGCCAATAATAGGCTTTTTAAATTGTAGGCCATAGGCTATCTCAGATAATGTCCCATAGCTTCCATCAATGGCAATAATTGCACAAGATGATAGGACAACAATTATATTCCTTGCATAGCCAATGCCTGTTACAATGGGAATATCAACATATGGATTAGAAGAAGCCACATCAATGCCTGGTAGAATTCCAATCGTTAATCCCTTTTCCTCTTTTGCCCCTTTACAGGCTGCCTCCATTATCCCAGAAAGCCCTCCACAAATAAGGATACAATTATTCCTTGCTATTTCTTTTCCTGTTTCATAGGCAAGGGAAAGGATTTCGCTTTTTGGATTTTCACCACCAATAACACCAATTCTAATCATCGTGGGAAGAACATATTGGTTATGTTTTCTATGATTCCCCTGTTTATCCTTGGAGTATCTATTCCCCCTTTAAGCAATTTTATAGCCTCATCTATCTTTTCTTCCCTTATATCAGGGACATCTTTTACTAAAGAAAGGATCTTTGAGAGGTAGTATGCTGTTTTTGCTCCCTCAGAGATTGTTGCCTCGTCATAGCCAGAGGATATAGATGTTTCTCCTAATGTGGGCATAGTATATGTTTTTTTGGGAGAAGATAAAACCTCAGAGAAAGAGAGAGAAACCTCCTCCTTTTTCTTTATAGGGCTTCCTGAAACCTCTTTTGGTTTAAGCTCTCCATTTATTTTTGAAAAATCCATATTATTCTCTTTTTTTATTTATCGGCATTTTTTCAAAATAACTTTAAGAAAAATTTTGACAAAATAAAATTTTGTGGAAGAAGTGAAGCGTTTATTAAGGAAACAGCAAAGAAAAGGCTTCTTTGATGTTTGATACGCCGATTAGCTCTATTTGCTTCTCCTTTATCTTATCTAAATTTGATTTGGGAAGAAAGCAGGAAGAAAATCCAAGCTTTGATGCCTCCTCTATCCTTTTTTCTATATTTGATATGCCCCTTATCTCACCAGAAAGGCCAACCTCTCCCACCAGAGCTATCTTCTCATCTATTGGCTTTTCCTTAAATGATGAAACAATGGCAGAGCATATTCCAAGGTCTATTGCAGGTTCAGAGCTTCCTATTCCACCTGCAATATTGACAAATAGGTCATAGGTTGAAAGGTTATAACCCATCCTCTTTTCCAAAACAGCCAAAAGGAGCAAAATCCTGTTATAATTTACACCCAATGTATCCCGTCTTGCCATTCCATAGATGGTTGGCGTAGCAAGGGCTTGAATTTCAATAAGAATGGGCCTACTTCCCTCAACTGGACAAGAAACAACAGAGCCAGATGCACCTTTTGGTCTTTCTGATAAGAATGCTAAGGATGGGTTTTTTACCTCAAGTAGCCCCTTTTCTTCCATTAAGAATACGCCTATCTCATTGGTTGAGCCAAACCTATTTTTGTAAGCCCTTAAAATTCTAAAAATATGATTTTTATCTCCCTCAAAATAAAGGACTGTGTCAACCATATGCTCAAGGAGCTTAGGCCCTGCAATTGAACCCTCCTTTGTTACATGACCAACAATGAATATGGGGATATTCCTCTGTTTGGCAATGCCTGAAAGGAACCCTGTGCAAACCTTTATCTGGGAGACCGTTCCCGGAGCAGATGGTAGACTTGGGTGATATATTGCCTGGATTGAATCAATGACAATAAGCCTAATATCCTTTGTTTTCTCAAGCTGGTCTAAAATATGGGTAATGTTGTTATAGGATGAGATGTATAAATTTTCTGATGAGATAGAAAGCCTATCTGCCCTTATCTTTATCTGTTGGCAAGATTCCTCTCCACTTACATAAAGCACCTTATTTTCCTTTGCGAGTTCTCCTGATGCCTGAAGAAGAAGGGTTGATTTTCCAATGCCTGGGTCTCCTCCAATAAGGACTAAAGAGCCTAGGACTATCCCTCCTCCCAGCACAGAATCAAACTCAGAAATGCCCGATTTTATCCTTTCCTCTTCCTTTATGTCTATTTCGGCAATTTTAAATAAGGACGGCGATTCCTCCCTTCTATATTCCTCTGCTATCTCGGAAGAAAATGTATTCCATTCTCCACAGCCAGGGCACCTTCCAAACCATTTGGAGGAAGAATAATCGCAGGACAAGCATCTATACATTTGAAATATTGTACGTGTTTAGCTACCCTATAGCTAGGAACAAAGGGGCAAAGGGACGTAAACAGGCACAAAGGAACAAAGGGGCAAAGGCACAAAGAAAGCAAGTAACAAATAAACTCTGTGCCTTTGTGCCTTAAGTGCCTTTGTGCCTATTTCCCATTTTATT
>JBFMED010000088.1:0-4735 GCA_040753475.1 bacterium | reverse complement strand
ATAAGTGTCCTTGTAAGGGTTTGGTTAATACTTTTATTAAGAAGGGTATAATAATCCTCCTTTCTGGAAAGCCTTAAATTTTCCCTTATTCTGTCAAAGACAACAATGGTATCATTTACCGAATAACCTGCAATGGTTAAAAATGCCGCAATGGTTGGAGCATTAAATTCCCTTCCCGTAAGGGAGTAAATGCCTAATGATATGATCATATCATGAACGAGGGCAAGCATTGCAGAAACGCCGAACCTAAATTCAAATCTAAATCCAATATAAATAAGCATAGCAATTATGGCAAGAAAAATAGACTTAATAGCATAAGATCCAAGATGTCTACTTACAGATGGGCCAATAAATGTGCTTGAATAGGCAAATTTTCCAATCTTCTCTGCTATTTTTCTTATCTTTTTTTCTGTCTTTTCATCCTGGGTGCCCTTTATCTTAACGAGGAGTTCTTTTTTTTCTCCTCCAATATACTGGATTTGCCCTTTTATTCCTGTTATTTCAAGCCCCTTTCTTATATCCTCAAGCTTTTCCTCTGAAATTTTCTCTTCAAACTTAAGGTTAATCATTATTCCACCTGTAAAGTCAATGCCAAGGCTTTTTCCTCCCCTCATAATAAGTGAAACCAATCCAATAACAATTAAGAGAAAAGAGAAAAGATAAAAAATCTTCCTTGCTCTTAAGAAATCAATCATACAAAAAGTTTATATTTTTTAGACAATTTTTTGCAAGCAAAACCTTGCAAAAAAGGTATGGAAATTGTATAATTTTTCTATGCAGGATACAGATAAAAGGTTTATTTCTCTATTAAGCTATGGAATTCCCATAGAGAAACATCCCTTTGGGGAGATTGCCGAGAAACTTAAGATAAGCGAGAATGAGGTTGTAGAAAGGATAAAGAAGCTAAAAAGCGAGGGTTTTATAAGGTTTTTTAGGCCAAGTATAGACTATAGAAAGATTGGATATAGCGTAAATGCCCTCCTATGTTTTTTGGTAAAGGATAGTGAAATTGATAATATTGCAAGGGGTCTTTCTAAATATAAAATGGTAAGCCATTGCTATAGAAGGACTCCGGTAGAAAAATTTCCCTATAATCTATTTTTAATGCTCCATTCAAAGACAAGGGATGAGGTATTGTCTTGTATGGAGGGGATAAAAAGGGATTTTTCATTAAATAATTCCCTTGTTTTATTTACAAAGAGGGAATTTAAGAGGCAGAGGCCAAGGATAAAGGGGTGAATTATGGAAATTAAGGTAGAAAAGCCAACCGAGGAAAGATTGAAGGAATTGGGGATTGAAAAATGGGGTAAGTGGGAATGCCCTGTTTCTAGGTTTAACTGGGAATATGATTGTGATGAAAGGTGCTATATCCTTGAGGGAGAGGTTGAGGTAGAGACAAACAAGGGGAAAACAAAGGTAGAGAAAGGCGATGTTGTTCTCTTTCCCAAAGGCCTAAAATGCACCTGGAATGTTAAAAAAGCCATAAAAAAGGTCTACAGGTTTGAATAAAGCCCTCATTTATGCATATAAAAAAATTTTTCTTAAAGATTTTCAATCTCCTGCTTGGTGTTCTAACAGAGGTTTTGTTTTTCCTTTCCCTTTTCCTTGTATTAGGAATTCCTGCAATGCTCATCTGGCTTATTAAATGACAAATCTTAGAACAATCTTTTATTATATAGGAAGAATAATATCTAGCTTTAGCTTTATTGCGTTTATCCATTGCATTCTTGCCATAATAATGGCCGAATATAGCAGTGCAATAGACTTTCTTATTACATTTTCCTCATTTGTCCTGGCTGGCTATATCCTTATTTTATTGGGAAAAAAGGGCGAGATTACATGGGTTGTTGGAATGGTTATTGTCTCTTTATCCTGGTTTTTTCTTATGTTCCTGGTTGCCATTCCATTATTCTTATCCTGCCATTATCTTTCATACCTTGATTCCTGTTTTGATGCAATGTCTGGCTTGGCTACTGTAGGCTTTTCCTTGATCAATGATATTGACCATCTCTCTTATTCTCTCAATACCTGGAGGTTTTTCTTTCCATACATTGCAGGACAAGGAATAATCCTGGTAGCCTTAGTCTTTCTTGCCTCAAGCCCTTCTGGCTATGGAATGTATCTTGGAGAGGGAAGGGAGGATAGAATCCTTCCAAACATTGCATCTACCGCACGGATAATTTGGAGCATAGCCATGCTATATCTGGTTGTAGGCATCAGCATCTTATGGCTAATTGGAATAAATAAAGACCTGGGTATGGTAAATGCATTCTTCCATGCAATGTGGCTTTATATGAGTGGTTGGGCTACCTGCGGGTTATCCCCTACTTCATCATCTGTCCTTTTTTATTATAGCCCATTGATTGACCTTGCCACAATGGTTGTTTTTATATTAGGTTCTGTTAGCTTTTATCTCCATTACACGGTTTGGACAGGAAAGAGGCTTGAGATATTTAAGAATACAGAGATAAGAACCTTCCTTTTTACCCTGGGTATTTCATTTATCTTTGTAAGCATTGGCGTTGTTAAATCAGGGCTTTATCATGATTTCCCCTCATTTTTTCTAAACTCTTTATACCACACAACATCTGCCCATGCAACCTGTGGTCTTTCTATGGTATACCCAGGTTATCTCATAAGATGGGGAGAGATTGCATTGATTGGTATGGTAATTGCGATGGGAGTTGGTGGGTCTGCTGGCTCAACCAGTGGAGGGATTAAGATTTTAAGGATAGGGATAATTGTAAAGGCTCTTATCCAGGATATAAAAAGCCTTGCCTTTCCGAGCTCAGCCGTGGTTTGTGAAAAATTTCACCATATAAAGGATATTCTCCTTAATGATAGGCTTGTTAGAGCAAGTATGATTATTATGCTCTCCTACATTTCTACATACCTCATTGGTGCATTGGTTGGCATTATGTATGGATACCCATTCATTAAAAGCCTGTTTGAGTCAGTATCAGCAACATCTGGAACAGGCTTTAGTTGTGGGATTGTATCAAGTAATATGCCGTCTTTTATGAAGATTGTTTATATATTTCAAATGTGGGCAGGCAGGCTGGAATTTATCTCTATATTTGCTATAATAAGTTTAATTTTGGGGAGGAAAAGATGAAGCTCGGGGTTCGGGGTTCGGGGTTCGGGATTCGGATTTTGTTTTTTCTCTTGCTTTGTTCTTTATCTTATGGAATAAGCATATCAGATCTTATTCAGGAGCCAAGAGAGAAAGCTATAGAGATTGAAGGAGAGGTGGTTGGAAAACCTATGAGAAGGAGGAATTTCTATCTTCTCAATATATATGACAAAACAGGAGGGATTGGTGTATTTATAAGGCTTGACAAATGTCCAAAGATAAGATATTATGGCAGATATGGCGTAATGGGAGACAAAATAAGGGTTTCTGGAATATTCAATCCGGCTTGCAAAGAGCATTGGGGAAAGATGGATATTCACGCTAGCTCTATAGAGGTATTAGAGAAAGGAAGAAGGATTGAGAAGCCTGTATCTAGGACAAAATTAGGGATATTAGCTATTTTATCGTTATTAGCACTCCTTCTTATTTTTGTAAGGAAAAGGTATGCAAGCAATTGAAGATATAAAAGAAGAGGCGGTAAGGGAAATAGAGATGGCAAAGATAGAGAATGAGCTTTCTCTAATTAAGGCAAGGTATCTTGGAAGCAAGGGGATAATAACAAGTGCTTTGGCTAATCTAAAAAATATTCCTCAAGAAAAAAGAAAAGAAATAGGAAAGACCCTTAATGAGGCAAAAAGGCTAATAGAGAAAGCAATCAAAGAGAAGAAATTTATAAAAGAAGAAGAATTCTTTGATGAAACCCTTCCTGTGATTATGCCAAAGATTGGAAAAAAACACCCAATAACCCAGGTAATAGATGAGGTTGTTGATATATTCGTTCAGCTAGGATTTTCTATTGAGGAAGGACCTGAGATTGAGCTTATTGAGTATAATTTTGATGCCTTAAACATCCCTTTCCATCACCCTGCAAGGGATATGCACGACACATTCTATATTGATGAGAAATATTTATTGCGAACCCATACATCCCCGGTTCAGATAAGGGTAATGAAGGAGAAAAAACCACCCATTAGAATTATTGCACCAGGGAGGGTCTACAGAAGGGATGCTGATATATCCCATTCTCCAATGTTTCATCAGGTTGAAGGGCTTTTGGTTGATAAAAACATTACATTTGGCGACTTAAAGGGCATTCTTTCATTCTTCCTTGAGGAGGTCTTTGGAAAGGAAAGTAAGATAAGATTTAGACCAAGCTATTTTCCATTTACCGAGCCATCCTCTGAGGTTGATATATCCTGTATCTTATGCAATGGCAAGGGATGCAGAACCTGTAAGAATACAGGCTATCTTGAAATCCTGGGTGCAGGAATGGTAGATCCTGAGGTATTCAAATATGTTGGAATAGATATAGAAGAATACACAGGCTTTGCATTTGGGCTTGGTGTTGAGAGGATTGCTATGCTAAAATATGGAATAGCAGACATAAGGCTATTTTTTGAGAATGATTTGAGGTTTCTTACAAGTGTTTAGCTAATTAAGAAAATTTGTATGTGTTTAGGTAGACGAGAATAAGATGGGAAATAGGCACTTAAGGCACAAAGGCACAGAGGCGCAAAGGCACAGAGTTTATTTGTTACTTGCTTTCTTTGTGCCTTTGTCCCTTTGCCCCTTTGTGCCTAGCTATAGGGTAGCTAAACACGT
>JBFMED010000087.1:0-7360 GCA_040753475.1 bacterium | reverse complement strand
TACCTTCCAGCATCATTCAGTTTGTTACCTCCCTGAATGTGGAATTAAGTATTGGGCTGGTGGCTAGCCTTTGCCCAAGTTGGACTTTCACCAACAAGACCCAGTACGCTTTGCTTGGCACACTCATTCTAAACCTCCTAGTGCTTCATGACATTTGATATTGTGGATAAAGTCTCTTAAGTTTGATCCGAGCTTTGTCAGTAGTAAATTGCCAGTTTACTGATTTATGTCTGGCGTTGCGATCTCTATACCACTTCTTAAGCCTCTTCCTTTAATGTTTCAATATCAGGTATCCGGCGATCGTATGTGTTGAGCTTCCTTAAATATGTGTTAAGCTTTCTCATTAAAGAGCCAGAAATCGCTTTATTGTAAATTTTAAATTGCAAATTTTAATTTGTAAATACATACTACTCTTTATAATATGTTCATTCTCCGTGCCCTCTGCGTCTCTGTGGTGAATAGTTACTCTTTTTTTTCCTTCAAAATTCTCAAACTCATCAAACATAAGAAGAGGCTGTTTTTTCACCAGTAGATTACTGGCATTTTTAAGAAACAGTCGCTCAAAGGTAGGAGAGGGTCTATCATAAAATTCCTCTTTTGCTGGCAGATCAAGTCTAATTCCTTGGTCTTGTGCTGCATCATGAATCTTTTCTGCCAGGGTAAGCAGAAACTTAGCCTTTGTTGAATCAGCATCTATTCCCTTAAGACTACCTCTATCTCATCCCTAAAGGCCATCTCTTTTGTCTTAAGCTCACATCTAAGCTCTGCCCTTCCAGTAAGGGCTTTAAGTGCCTTGCCAATGATTTCCCTAATCAATTGACAAATTGTTGATTGCCTTCCTGCTGGTAAAGATTACGCAGGTCTTTGAGAGAGGAGGAAGGTTCTTTTGCATCCTCAAATATTTGATAGATAAGAGGATAAAGCAAGCCTTTGTCATCATCCAAGTAGCCCTTTGCTATGATATGGGTTGGGGTGTATCTGCTTACCCCTCCTCCCCAAGTCCCAAACCATAGGTTGCCCTGCCTATCCTCTATGATTGAAAGAACTTTATTACCAGCCAATCCATCCTTTTCTGTTCTTGCACCTTGAAGAAGCTCTGCCATTATGCTTCCTGTGATTACTACCCTGTCTTCTTCTAAAAGGTCTTTTACCACCTCTCCCTCTTTGGAGGTTGGGTTGTTGAAATATTCAATCCAGATAGAGGTATCAACTACTACCTTCTCTTTATCATTCATTAGTTTCTACCTCCCTTAATTCCTTCCAATTATTAACCAGATTAAGTCTGCCTTTTAAGTCCAAAATCTTCTCTTTCCCCTGGCTCTTAAGAAATTCCTGGAGGGCAAAGGATATTGCCTCTGTTTTTTTCTTAATTTGCCTTGTCTCTATCTTTTTGGGACAGGTATGCCTTTGCCAGGATTAGCTCTGCCTCGGGTTCGTAGAGTAAAAAGCCTGTGCGGCTACATAGCTTTAGGGCTTGATCTGCATCTTGGATAGCCTCTTTATATTTTCCCATATCCAACCACAACCTGCTCAACTCAAGCAAGGCTTCAATTTCAAGAGCCGGCATACCAACCTTTCTTGCAATCTCAAGGGAGGTTAAAAGATCAACTCTAAAATCTCAAGCATATCTTTGCCTCAATTCTCTGCCAAAAGCACAACAAAGATTAGACTGAACGCTACGAGCTTCACTTTCTCTTTCAGCTTTTTCTAACCAAGCAGATACACTGGGATGAAGTATATCTCTACCCCATTATTTATTCTTTTACCAAGATAATCCCGGGTGATAATAAGTGCCTTTTTAGGATTATATTTTTGTAGAAAGAACCGAATCCCAGAAGGGATAGTATCTTTCTTTCCTGCTCGATATTTAACCTCTATTGGTAAAAGGGTCTCTCCAGATTCAACTACAAAATCAACCTCATTACCACTCTTAGTCCGCCAGAACTTCAACTCCTCTTCTATCCCAAGGTTATTGATAAGATAAGAGAAGAGATAATTTTCCATCAATGCCCCTGCATCAGCCCGTAAGGCCAAAGGAGAGGCATTCCTTATAACCTGATTGCGCAGGCCAACATCATAGAAAAAAACCTTTGGCATCTTAATAATCTCTTTTCGTTTATTGGTAAATATGGGCATTATTCTTTTTATAATAAAGGTATTCTCTAAGATAAAGAGATACTTTTCAATTGTTTTGCGACTGACCGATAGGGAAGCTGAAACTTGAGCTAAATTCACTAAATTGCCAATCTGAAGTCCTAACAGTTTGACCAAACTATTAAAGGCACTTATATCCTCAATAGTAAAGAGTTGATTTAAGTCTTTGCGCACATAAGTATGGTATAATTCCTGGATAATTGTTAGCTTCTTATCTTTTTCTTTGGTGAGAGTTGCAGCAGGATAGCCACCATAGATCATATATTCTTCAAATTCATCCATAAGCTCTCTGTGCCAAATCTCCAAAATTCCATCTTTCTTAAACTCCCCTTTCTTAATCTTTTGCCAGGAGAAGTCCTTTAATAGACGAACAAGATGCTCCTTCTTCTTAAAGGTAAGGAATTCAGAGAAACTTAAGGTATGAATCTCAAAGACAATTTTGCGGCCAACCAACGAATCCTTAAACTTCCTTCTTATATCCAAGGTTGATGAACCAGAACAGAGAATCTTTATATTCTTGTGGTGGTCGGAAAGCAGCTTCAGAAGATTGGTTGGATTATTGAGATACTGAATCTCATCGATAAAGACAAAGACTTTTCTTTCAAGGTTAGCCCCCAAACCTTGCAAATATTGGATGAAGTTTTTAACCCCGCTATTTAGCAACTCCAAAATCTCAAAATCTTCTAAATCAAAGTAGAAGATAGATTTCTCCTCTATACCTTTTGCAAGTAAATCTTGAATCAAGAGGTAAAGGACACTCGTCTTTCCTACCTGACGAGAGCCTACCAGGAGTATCAATCGGTCATCCTCCATCCATCTGTGGATAGACTCAATTATTTCTCTTCTAAAAAGAGGTATCTTTTTTATTTGTCCAATATCCATAATTTTATCCAACTATTTTTGAAGATTTTTTATAATTTAGCACGGGTTAAATTATAACAATTTTTCATAAAAAGTCAAGATAATTTTTGTGAGAAGAAAATAATCCTACTTCTTTGACTATATCTCTGTCAGCAGATGGGTGGCCTCAAGTTTGGGTGAGTGGTAATGCATTTGGCTGGCTTTTTCGTGGGCTGAATTGGCAAAGGACTTGGCTTTATTTCTATCATTTTGCCCTAAATATGCCTGAGCTAAGGCAAGCTCTGCCTCGGGTTCGTAGAGCTTAAAGCAAGCCTGTGCGAGCACATAGCTTGAGGACTTGATTTGCATCTTGGATAGCCTCTTTATATCTTTTCATATCTAACCACAATCTGCTCAACTCAAGTAAGGCTTCAATTTCAAGAAAAGGCATACCAACCTTTCTTGCAATCTCAAGGGCATTTTGGAGATGAGCCTCAGCCTCCTTTTGGTCTCCCTTTATCCTCTCAATTGCCCCTAAGCAGCGGTGGCATCTTGAGATGTCATTTACGGCATTATATCTTTGGCAAATCTCAAGGTTTGCTTTGGTAAGTTCAAAAGCCTCATCAACCTTCTTGAGTGAAATTAGGAAGTCAGCATAGAAAACTCCTAACATAGCATAAAGCCGATAACCACTGATCTTTTTCTCAAATTCATCTGCCTGTCTAAACCCCTTTTCTGCTTCTCTATCTTTGCCCACAAGATGAAGTATCCAGGCAAGATAGCCTTTTGAATACACGATATACTCCTCAGACTTTGCTTTCTCTGCCAGCTCAAGTGCCTTTTGAGCACTCTCATTTGCTCTCTCAAGCCTACCTGTGCGAAACTGAAGGTCAGCCAAGTTTAGATAACCGCCAGAGGCGTGTTTCCAGTCTTTTGCTTCAATAGCCATCTGGCCTGCAGTCAAAAATGGCTCCTCTGCCTCTTTTGGCCTGCCTATATTAAGAAGTGCCAGTCCGGCTGAATTGAGCAGCCAGCTTTGGGCGCTCCTGTTACTTACCTGCGGCATCTGTGAAAGGTCTTCGTTTGGGAAGAAGTTTCTAACAAGAGATAAAGCTGTTTCCCAGGCACCAAGTTTCTGGGTAATTTTATATCCGCACGGTTCCCCTCCAATTTTCTCAACATAAATAGGCCAATACACCTCATCATAAAGCCCAGCAGAACAGCCATGATAGACCTGCTCAAATAAGGGTTGCATCTCTTCCAGTGTCTCTGGCTTATCCTTTGCAATATTTCCAAAGTATTCATAGATTGCCTTATGCCAAGATTTCTTTTCTTCCTCATCAAAGATAAATTCAAAGTAGCCCTTGATTAAAGGATGGGTGGTGTAAGTATTGTCAGAGCCTTTGGTAATCAGCCTTCTTTTCTCCAAATTCCTTATCATTTGATTGAAACGGAAAGTCTCCATCTTTAACCTGGGCTGAAATATTGCCTCAAATTCTTCTTCTCCTACTGCCTGTTTAAATGTAGCTTGGATATTTCTCAATATCGCTTAAAGGGAATCTTGTGGTTACTATGAATAATCCCCTAAAGTTTGAATCAGCAATGTATTTGGCTGAATATTATTTTCTTTAAGGGAATCAAACCATTTTCTGCTCAGAGCAGACTTACCAGAGCCACCCCAACCAACTAATGCGCCAATCCGCTAAATGCCCAAAAATCAAGTGCCTTTGTGGCTATTTCCTTTAAAACAAAATCATTTACCCATATTACAACAGGCCTCTTTATTTTATAGAAGACCTCCCGTTTAAAATTAAGGTAACCCAGAGCATCAGGCATTGCCTCTTCAATTCCATAAACAAAGAAGACTGTATCAGGGGTTACCTCAGTCTTACTCAAAATACCTGGCAGGTCTTTATTTGAAGCATCTATCTTTAGTTTATAAATACAGATTTTATTTTGGAAGGCAGAGCTAACTTTTTCATAGATTAACTCACGCAGCTCCAACTCATTACATTTGGCTATAATCAAGCAATCGGTAGATTTTGCAAGTTGTAAGATTGAAATCAGTTGAGCAACCCCTTTTTCATTTTCAATGCCTAATTTCATCGCTTTTCCCTCAAACTAAAGGTTTAAAGTGGGATTAATAATCTTTATCTTCGCTACCTTCCTTAATCAAATCAAGGACTATGGGATGGATATTCCACCACTCTTCTTCATTAATATATTGGAGAATACTAAGGTTATGAATATGAAAAAATGGGATTTTGTTGCCTTGGAAGGTATTGGAAGCGAAATATGGGATTAGAAAAAATCAATTAAAATTCACCTTTAAAGACGCAGAGGACACAGAGGATGAATAGTATGTGTTTAGCTGTCCTATATTTAGTCACAAAGTAAATAAATCCAACAAATTATTACCCTGCTATAACCCTTATTCCTTCCTCTATTGTTGTTATCCCTTCTAAAACCTTTTCCTTCGATGCATCCTTTAATGTAGTTAGCCCTTTTTCCATAGCAAGCTCTGTTATTCTGGAGGCAGGTTCCCTTTCTGCAATAAGCTCTTGAATTTCAGGGTTAATATCAAGAAGCTCAAAGATACCAATCCTCCCTTTATATCCAATTTGGCTACACTTTTTGCACCCTTGTCCTTTCCAGAGAGGTGTATCACTTGGAAGATTAAAGAAATCAAGAAGGGCTTGCTTTGGCTTATAAGGAACCTTACATTCAGGGCATATCTTTCTTATAAGCCTCTGGGCAACAGATAGAATCAGGGTTGAAGCAATGAGAAATGGCTCAACGCCCATATTCTGAAGCCTTGTTATTGCTCCAACAGAATCATTTGTATGCAGGGTGGAGAATACAAGATGTCCGGTTAAGGCGGCATTTATGGCAACCTCTGCTGTTTCCTTATCCCTTATCTCACCAACAAATAAAATATCGGGATCCTGCCTTAAAAATGAACGCAGGGTGGTTGGAAAATCAAGCCCAATATCAGGTTTTGCCTGTGTTTGATTAAGACCTCTCATCTTATACTCAACAGGATCCTCAACGGTCATAATATTTTTGTCAGGAGAATTGATTGTTCTAAGGGTTGAATAAAGGGTTGTTGTCTTTCCGCAGCCGGTTGGTCCTGTTATAAGAATGATTCCGTGAGGCTCTCTTATCTTCTTTTCATAGAGAGAAAGAATACCTTTAGAAAACCCTAATTTCATAAGGTCAACCGCCATAGATGTTGGATCAAGGATTCTTGCTACAACCTTTTCTCCATATGCTATTGGAACAATAGAAACCCTCATATCTGCCTCTTTATCCCTTAACCTTATGCTACACCTTCCATCCTGAGGAAGCCTTCTCTCTGCAATGTTTAAACCAGAGATTATCTTAAACCTTGAGATAATAGCCCTGCAAAGGCTCTTGGGTGGAGAGAATGCCTCATGAAGAACACCGTCTATTCTGTATCTTATCCTTAAATCCTCCTCATATGGCTCAATGTGTATATCAGATGCACCCCTTTCAACCGCCTCAGAAAGCAAGTGGTTAACCAGCTTGATTATTCCAACCGCCTCGCCCTCCTCCTTCATCTTCTCAAGGTCAACCGTCTCTTCTTCCTTTAAAACCTCAACCGCTTTGACATCAACCGCGGCTAAGATATCCTCCATACTTTCTGTTTTTCTATAACACTTTTCTATTGCAGACCTTATCTTTTCCTCAGAGGAGACAACAGCCCTTACTTTACAGCCGGTAACCTTTCTTATGTCATCGATAGCGAATACATCAAGGGGATCTGCCATTGCAATGGTTAAAACATCACCATTTAGAGAAATTGGGATTGCCAGGTGCTTTCTAACAATTGGCTCTAATACATCATTCCTTAAGACCTTTCCAAACCTCTCAATCTCTATATTGTCTAAGTCTACATATGCTATGCCCATCTGAGAGCCTAGAAAATTAAGGATTGTCTCCTCAGAGACAAAGCCAAGCCTTGATAAGGTCTTTCCAAGCCTCTCCCTTGTCCTTCTCTGCTCTTCAAGGGCTTTATTAAGCTGATCCTGGGTTATAATATTTGCCTTAACCAGCATATCCCCTAATTTTCTTTTATCCCTTATGTTCATTGTTCTATCTCCATAAGCTTCTTGAGATACTTCAGGTCTATCTTGTCTTTATCCTTTCCTGTTTTTTGTATGTGTTTAGCTAGGTGAGAATAAAATGGGAAATAGGCACAAAGGCACAGAGGCACAAAGGCACAGAGTTTATTTGTTACTTGCTTTCTTTGTGCCTTTGTCCCTTTGTTCCTTTGTGCCTGTTTACGTCCCTTTGCCCCTTTGTGCCTAGCTATAGGGTAGCTAAACACGTACTGTGGATATAA
>JBFMED010000086.1:0-5239 GCA_040753475.1 bacterium | reverse complement strand
TTATATCCATTTTATATATAAGCTTCTATGTTTGGATGGGGAAATATTATTGTGAAGGGGGTCTTTCTCTTCCATTGGATGATCCATTCATATTCTTCCAATATGCAATGAATTTGGCAGATGGTCATTTTTTAAAATACAACCTAGAAGACCAAGCAACAACAGGTGTTACAAGTCTCCTCTGGCAAATCCTCCTAGGTTTTGGCTTTGTTTTAGGATTTTCGGGGATGAATATAATCTATTGGTCTTTGTTTCTCTCCCTCATTGTCCTTATTTTATCTGGCATCTTTGCTTATCTTATAGGAAAAAGGCTTGCTTCCCCTGTGGTTGGTGTTATTGCAAGCCTGATGGTTATTCTAAATGGGCCATTTTTATGGGCCTGCTTTTCTGGAATGGATACAGGGCTTTTAGGAATGACCATTCTTCTTTCCCTCTTTGGGTTTTTGAAGGCTTGTGAAAAGAAAAATTTCCTTTTGTTTTCTATTTTTGCTTCCTGTATGTCCATTGCAAGGCCTGAGGGGTTTATCTTTTCCTGCCTTGCTTCTTTTCTTATTTTGCTTAACCAGATAATCCTGCCAAAAAATGAAAAACCTTTTTTTGCCCAAATCCCCCTTATATTTCTTCCTGTTATCGTAGGCTCTTTCTGGCTCTTTCTAAACCTTGTTTTAACTGGCTCAATAAATTTTAACACAATGGTGGCAAAATCAGAATTAACCAGGGGCACCTTCTCATTTTTTAATGCTTTGGCAACCACCATAAGGTATTCATTCTTTCTCCTTAAGGAGGTATTTGCCGGGTTTGCCGGAGACTATATTCAGGTTCTTAATGCAAATTCAGGCTATGTTGCGGTCTATCTTCCTCCCTTTGCCCTACTTTTCTTTGTTTTTGCGGTATTTCCTTCCTTTGTAAAAGAAATTACAAGCCATAGGTTTGGGGTTTATTTCCTTGCCTTTACCTGGTTTTTTGCCGGAGTATTAACCACATCCGCCACAAGGCCTGCGAATGACCACTGGCATAGGTACATTACACCATATTATCCCTTGTTTCTCATTATGACAGCAATCGGCATACAAAGGCTAGCATCCTTTTTAAATCAAAAGGAATGGTTTGTGGGAATATCTGTATTCTTTATTTTCTTTTCCTTTATGACATCTTTATATTTTGCGGTAGCCTATGGAAAGAATTGCAAGGATATCTACCTTCAGCAACTAACCGTAGCAAAATGGGTATCAGAGAATATCCCGGCTAATGCTACCATTGCCTTAAATGACGCAGGTGCTATCAAGTATATCAGCCAGAGGTATTGCATTGACCTGGTTGGTCTATGCTATCCAAAGATTGTAAAGTCATCAACCCATTGTGCGGATGGAAACGGAGCGATTTGTGAATTTTTAGAAAGGCTTGAGAGAAAGCCCGATTATTTTATCATCTATCCCTCCTGGTTTGGGTTTGGTGGTAATATTTTAGGCCCTGAGATTGCCCAATTCGGGCTCTATGAGCCTACAATGGCAGGTGCAGGAAGTGATCCAATGAGGGTATATAAGGCAGATTTTAAATACCTAAATACAGGGGATGAGATAAAGCTGCAATCTACAAAGGAAGCCTTAAAGGGAAAAACTCTGATTGATAAAATAGATATCGCTGATCTTGAAAGCGAAAATGCACATTCCTATAAGCCCTATCCAGCAGAGCCAGGGCTTCCCATAAGGACATTTTCCACCTATGCATCATATAATGACGAACCAGGTATAATTGTATCTGATGGTGGAAGGGTGATTACTGGCGGAGAAATTTTTAAGATAAAAACCATTCCCAACAAAGAGCTAACCATAATTACAAGATGCACTAGCCCATTTAGTATTGGGGTTTATATAAATGGAAAGCCAGCGGCTTGGTGGAGGAATACAGGGGGAAGCAATGAGACTTCATTATGGTATGAGCCAAGGATTACCATTGCTGGAAATTTCATTACTAGAAATGAAACCAATGTAAAATTTGAGGTGGTTGATAAGCACAGGGTATCCTATTTCACTACATACTATTGGTTTTATCAGTAATAGGAGGTGAACACATACTATGAAAAGGGGTCTTTTGATTTTTTTGATAGGCTTGGGTTTTGGAGAAAGGGGTCTATTTGCTAAATGTCCAGCTTGTCCTGAGAAGGTAATAAAAAGGGAAGTTCCCGCCTTAACATATAAGAAGAAAGAGGCAACTTATAAGAAGAAAAAGGCAACGGACAAAAAAAGACAAAGAAAAACAAAGAGGGAAGAACCACCTATATCCTTTGCAAAATCTCCATTTCCAATTCCCCTTCGTTTCTAATTTGAAAATCCTTGTTATAAGATTAAGCTCTTTAGGGGATATTGTTTTAACATCCTCTGTGGTCTCTTCTTTAAAAAAAAGGTTTCCTCAATCAAAGCTATCTTTTCTTGTAAAAAAGGAGTATCTTAAGGTCTTAAGCCTTATTGAGGGAATAGATGAGGCAATTTCTTTTAATGGGATATTCCCAACCATTAAAAAAATAAAAAAGGAAAAATTTGACCTTCTTATTGACCTTTCATCAAATCCAAGGACCTGGCTGATTTCTATTTTAAGTGGTGTAAAAAGGAGATTTTCTTATAATAAGGATGCATTAAAAAGGCTTCTCCTTCTTTTTCGACTTGACCTTTTTAAGGAAAAACCACATATCTCAGAGAAATACATCAAAAATCTTGAAGGATTAGGAATAAGCTACATTAAACCATCCCTTTCCCTTTCTGGAATAAATAAAAAAGAAATCCTTGAGAAATTTGGGATAAAGGAAGGATTGGTTTGCGGAATATCTCCTTTCTCCCGGCACAAAAACAAGATATGGAGCATTGATGGTTATGTAGGGCTTATAGAAAGGATAAGCAAAGAATTTGGCTGTCAGATTATCCTCTTTGGCAATGAAAATGATAAGGAATTGGGCTTAAAAATAAAATCCCTTTGCAAGGTTTCTATAAAAGACCTTATAGGAAAAACAGACCTTATAGAGCTTTCTTGCTTAATTGAAAAATGCTTTCTCTTTATCTCTCCTGATACAGGCCCTATGCACATTGCAGATTCTCTTAATGTTCCTGTTGTCGCTTTATTTGGACCAACCACAAGGGATTTTGGCTTCTTTCCATTAAGGGGCATTGTGGTTGAAAAACCCCTTTCCTGCAGACCTTGTAGCCTACATGGAGGAAATAAATGTAGAAGGGATAATAAATGTATGAAGATGATCGGTGTTGATGATATAATGGGTGCAATTTATGCAATTCTTAATAAAAAGCCATATCTTCCATACAAACCAGATAAAATCCTTTTGATAGAAACAGCATTTCTGGGAGATTGCCTCCTTACAACACCCCTTATCAGGGGAATAAAAGAGACATTTCCCCATTCTTCCCTTTCCCTCCTTGCAAGGCCTATTGGGTGTGATGCTTTAAAGAACAATCCCTATATCTCTGAGTTTATCCCTTATGATAAGGATAAAAAACAAAAGGGCTTATTTTCATATCTAAAGGTTATAAAAAAGATAAGGGCAAAAAATTTTTCTCTGGCAATCCTTCCCCATAGGTCAGCTAGGACAACAATCTTATCCTGGTTTTCCAATATTCCAAGAAGAATTGGATTTAGCAATGCAAGCCTTCCATTTCTTTTAACCGACAAGGTTTATTATGATAGAAAGAAACATGAGGCACAAAGAAAGCTTTCTTTGATAAAGATATTTGGCGATATTCCTGACGAAAGGGGTCTTGATGTATTTATAGATGATCAAACAAGGCAAAAGGCAGATTTCCTATTTTTAGAATGGGGGATTAAGAAGGATGACATTTTAATAGGCATTCTTCCATTTTCTCATTGGAAGACAAAAAGGTGGCTTGCCGAAGGCTTTGCCAAGGTTATAGATAGGATGGCTCAATACAAAGCAAAGGCAATTATCTTTGGAGGCTTGTCTGATTTAAATGAAGCCTATAAAATTCAAGCAATGGCAAGAAATAAGCCCATAATTGCTTGTGGAAAGATAAGCATTTCAGAGCTTCCCCTATTTTTTGAAAGATGTTCTCTTATTATTGGGAATGATACGGGAATAATCCACCTAGCCTATGGCTTAAATAAAAAAACAATAGTTATTCTTGGCCCTACAACAGTTGAAATGGGCTTTGGTCCTTATAAAACTAGCTCTGCCATAATTGTTGAAAAATCCATTCCTTGTCGTCCCTGTAGCCCACATGGGCCAAACAAATGCCCAAAGGGACACCTTAATTGTATGAAGCTAATTACAGAAAATGATATTACCATTCCTGCGATAAAGATGCTTGGAATTTATAGTGTTGTGCAAAACTTCGTATAATCAAGATGTGAACTATGGTAAAAAGTAGAATTTGGAAGATGAGGAAACTAAAAACTGTATGTGTTTAGGTAGACGAGAATAAGATGGGAAATAGGCACAAAGGCACAGAGTTTATTTGTTACTTGCTTTCTTTGTGCCTTTGTCCCTTTGTTCCTTTGTCCCTTTGTTCCTTTGTGCCTAGCTATAAGGTAGCTAAACACGTACTTTTATGCAAAACATTTCTTCCTTAAAAAGCTTATAAAAAAATTTTTGCAAACTACCTAGTTTTTAGTATAAAATAGGGATGTTGTTATGTCATGAAAAGAAAAATTGAGGCTTTGCTTTCTTCTCTTATAAAGGATAGCTCCTTTGAGAGGCTAAAGGAAATAATAAAAGAACTACCCTCTCCTTACTTTTTTCTAATGGATGTAGATGGGAAATTCCTCTATTCAGAGGGAGAAGCCTGCCAGCAAATGGATGAGGGTATTTGCAAAAGGTTCATAATTGATGGCTTTAGAAGGGCAAGGAATGAAAAAAAGGCATTTGTTTTGGAATGCAAAAATGGTTTCTTTGGCTTCTTTTCCCCAATTTTCCTTGACGATGATTTTATGGGTCTACTAACAGGATGTAGGATAGCTCAATATGAGGTTCCCTTGGGTTTTAGGGAGATAGGAGGAGAAAAAACAAAGAAGGGCTTTGTCTCATTTACCGAAAGTTTAGAAAGCTCTGCTTTAAAGAAGATATTAGAAAGGGAGGCAGCCCTTATCTCTGCCTATGCCTCATCCTCCCTTAAAATTCTCTTTAAAAATATTGAGCTAGAAGAAAAAGAGGATGAAATACTTGCCATATCAGAATCATATAAGCTATTTTCTGGAGAATATGGGACAGCAAGCTCTCTGG
>JBFMED010000085.1:0-2141 GCA_040753475.1 bacterium | reverse complement strand
GTGAAAAAGACCTCATCAAGGAAATCTTCTAAATTGCCGATAATAATCATAGGTTAACCCTCCTTATATAGGTTTCTTTACTTTATAATATCGGAAGGTTGACCTTTTTCCTTAGATTTTAAAAGAAAGACAAAATTCTTGCAATCCTTAATATTTTTATGATAAAATAAAAAATTATGGAAGAACTTAATGAAAACATAATCGCAGCACAGGCAATTACAGAGAAGATTTTGTCCTTAATGGGAATAAGTGCGAATGTCGTAGCACAAAAGGAAGGGGCTAATATTGTTACAGTAATCAAAAGCAATGATGCAGGATTGTTGATTGGAAAGGATGGAAAATGCCTTAATGCCCTTCAAGAGATTGCAAGAGCAATCTTTTTTAAAAAGACAGGTCTTAAAAAAAGGTTGGTATTGGATATTAATGATTATCGCAAAAGAAGGAAGGAAAGCATTATAAAGTCTGCAAGCGAGGCGGCAAATAAGGCATTTACAACAAAGGAAGAGGTGGTAATCCCTCCAATGCCCTCTTATGAAAGATATATTGTCCATTCATTCCTCCAGAGCGATCATCGGGTAACCACAATGAGCCAGGGAGAGGGGGATAATAGATGCGTCGTGGTTATTCCGAATGCATGATACAATCTGTGCCATATCAACGCCAATTGGAGAGGCAGGAATAGGAATAGTAAGGATTTCTGGAGGAGAATCTTTGAAAATTGCAAAGAGAATATTTAGGTCAAAAAATAAGCTTACATCTCATAGGTTGGTCTATGGGAAGATAGTTGACCCAGGCTCAAATTGCATAATTGACGAGGCTCTTCTTTGCTATATGAAGGCACCAAAAACATACACAAGGGAAGACATTGTTGAAATAAATATCCATTCTGGCATATCTATTCTTTCTGAGGTTCTTTTCCTTGTCCTAAAAGAGGGTGCAAGACTTGCTGAGCCAGGTGAATTTACCAAGAGGGCATTTCTAAAAGGTCGAATAGACCTTGTTCAGGCAGAGGCTGTGGAAAAGATTATCTCATCAAAGACAACCCTTGCAAGAGAAATTTCAACCCGACAACTACAAGGCGAGCTTTCTTTAAAAATAAGGAAGATAAGGGAAAATCTCCTTTTCATCCTCTCCTTAATTGAAGCAAGCCTTGATTTTGAAGAGGAACTGGATAGAGAAAGGCTTTTTAAAGATATTTTTTCTATTAAAAAAGAGCTAAAGGGTTTCCTTGAAGGATATAGGGTAGGAAAATTCCTTTCAAATTCTTGTATTGGTGTTATTATAGGAAGACCAAATGTTGGAAAGAGCTCAATTCTAAATGCCCTGATTGGCACAGATAGAGCTATTGTAACCCCTATCCCTGGAACAACAAGGGATTTGGTAAGCGAGGTAATAAATATAAAAGGAATCCCCCTTAAAATTACGGACACAGCAGGGCTTTGTGATGCAATTGACTTAATAGAAAAGGAGGGAATAAAGAGGGCTTATAAGGCAATTGAAAATGCTGATATTGTTATTTATGTTTTAGATGGCACATGGATTATTACGAAAGATGATATTGCTATTTTTGAAAAAATAAAGAATAAGAGCATAATCTTTACAGTTAATAAATCAGACCTTCCCAAAAGGATTGATATAGAGGTTTTAAAGAAATATAAAAAACCCATAGTTTTTGTCTCTGCAAAGAGGAAGGAAGTCTCTTTGCTTTTGGATGAAATAGAGAAGGCTCTTTTTAGCTCTTATGACGAGGCACATATTATTACAAATATAAGGCATAAGGAGGCAATAGAAAGGGCGTTGGAGCATTTAGGCAAGGCAATTAGCTCTTTAGAAGAGGAGATTGTTGCCCTTGAATTAAGGGCTTCCGTAGATGCTATATCAGAGATGTTGGGTGAAAAGATAAGCAATGAGGATATTTTGGATAGAATATTCTCCACATTTTGTGTTGGGAAATAAAACAAACGCAAAATGTAAAATGCAAAATGCAAAACTTATGGTAAAATTTATTAAAATATTTGTATGTGTTTAGCTCCTTTTGAGAATAGTTTGAAAAATGAGATTCTATAGTTAAGGCAGTAAAAGGATTCAAGGGGTCTAGGGGTCAAGGATTCAAGTAAACTCCGTTAGAATTTCACACCGGA
>JBFMED010000084.1:0-2493 GCA_040753475.1 bacterium | reverse complement strand
CCGAGATAGATACAATCCCTTTTTCACCAACCTCTACTTCTGTTTCTGTCATCTCTGAAGAACCCATTTCTTCTGTATCAACAAGCTCTTCGGCAAATATTTTAGCATCTTCAAATGTCTTTTTCCCTTTTGCAATAACCACAGGCAGGGTAAATATGGGTGGAGGAACCTCTCCCTTTGTCATAATTATCCCCCTCCTTCCCTGGATAAATACCCTTTTTGCCTTTACTATGCCATCCAGAAATACCCGAACAATGAGAATTCCATCTGCAGATATATTTGCCATTTCGCAGGATTCACAAACTATATCATCGCTTGCCTTAAGAAATACCACTTCTCCCTTTTTTCCAACCACATTTTTATCAATATATATACTTCCATTTGATGTAAGATTTGCTCCCATCTCAACCATCCCTTTTACTACAATATCCCCCTTTGCAATAATGGTTGTTCTCTTTTCTACATTACCTGAAATTATAACCTTTCCAGGAAAATCTACATCCTCTTTACAATTCTCCTCTATTCTTAAAACCCTTTCAACATTACATTTTCCTTCCTTCCAACGAGCCTCTCCCCTCTCTTGGCTATATAGAATTCTTCCATCAGCCGAAAGATAACTATCTGCCCCAGGGATTATCTCAATATCGTCTCCTATAATTCCTTCTATTTCCTCTCCAAATATATCAATCCCTTTTTCTCCTATCTTTGAAGGCTCTTTTATAGCTAAAATTTGGCCTTCTATGACCTCAAGGCAATCCTCCCTCTTTATTTCTTTTCCCTCTACTACTCCAAATTGATAGATAAGGTAAGCATCTTTTCCTTTGCTTGGTAATTTTGCCTTTGCAAAGAGAATTTCTTTGTTGTATACAGGGTTTTTAAGAAGGCTTGCAATTGCATTTTTATCTATTCCATAGGTTATATTGTTTTTTTCAATCTCCCTTAAGACTATCCTTCCCCTTATTGGTTTTCCTAAATGTGGATGTGGAGGGGTTAAGGATATATAAGCCTCTTTGTTTTCATTTGTTCTTATTACTACCTTTCCGTCAAGTTCAAGGATATATTGCCGAGGGCCTATCTTTACAGGCTTTAAAGAGCTCTCCTCAATTGCAATTTTTAAGGTATTTTCATTGTAATCATAAAATTCCTTTAGCTTTTCCTTTGCATCTTCTAATGTTACAGGATTTCCTCTTGTCCCGGGTGGCTTAATTACAACAAACAAGCCATCCTCCTGGTTTAAAATTTCTATCTCTCCATCCCTTTCTTCCCCTTTTCTCCTTTCCTCCTCCTTTTTTTTCCTTATTTTCTCCCATGCTCCCTTTTTTTCCCTTTCAAAACAGAGAAACCAATTTTTCAATGGAATGTAATCTATATCAGCTATTCCCAAAAGCCTTTTTCCATCCTCAATATTTCTAACCAGGATAGAGGCTTCTGATTCTGGTTTTCTTTGTTTATACTCCTTTGTTTTAAGCTTTACCTCCTTTTGCTGATATGGAAATTGAAGGATTCCTCCCCTTTCCTCCTTTAGGGTTAAAGATTCCATCGCCTTTTTTACCTCAAGGCTTGTTTTACCAATCGTAATCTTTGTCTTTGGATATATAGACATTGAGGAAACAAAACCACCTTGTTCTACTATTATTTCTGTCTTTTCGTAAGAAACAGAGCCTATTATCTCTGCACTTACTGAGGATTTTCCACATACTATTCCACCCACAATACCACTAACACCCTTTGCCATAGCAATGGGAAGGGAGAATATCTCTGGAAGTATCTCTTTTGAGCTCATAATTACACCCTTCCTTCCTATAACAACACAGTTTTCTGCCCTTGTATTTGAATGCAAAAGCCCTGTTTTCATAATAATAGAACCACCTGCTTCTATATCAGAGTAGCTTGCTGAATTTGCCATAACATCAGAGCCTGCCTTTATAATTATCCTCTCCTTTTCATCTCCTGCAATATCTCCCTCTATCTCAACCCCTCCATTAGAAATTATGGATACACCCTTTCCTATATTTCCCTTTACAAAAACCTCATTTCCGCTAATGCTTACTCCCTCTGTTACATCCTTTGATACAAGAATTCTTCCATCAAATTCTATATCTTCTGATAGGCTTTCATCTATCTCTAATACCCTTTCAACATCACATCTATTATCGCTCCACATAGCCTTTCCTTCTTTTGTGCTATAAAGAATTTTTTTATCCTCTGAAAGATATGTATTTACCCCAGGGATTATTTCAAAATCATCACCCAAAAGGCAGGGTATTTCATCGCCAAATAGGGATATTCCTTTCTCTCCTATTTTTGCCTCTTCTTTTATGGCAAGGATTTGTCCTTCTATTACCTCTATCTCCTCTTCATATTTATAGCTTAATAATGCATCTTTTCCTTTGCTTGGTAATTTTGCCTTTGCAAAGAGAATTTCTTTGTTGTATACAGGGTTTTTAAGAAGGCTTGCAATTGCATTTTTATCTATTCCATAGGTTATATTGT
>JBFMED010000083.1:0-3587 GCA_040753475.1 bacterium | reverse complement strand
CTATCCTCCCAGGATGCGGTAATGTCCAAAAAAACAAGCTCATCTGCTCCCTCTTTGTCATATATCCTTGCCTGCTCTACAGGATCTCCTGCATCGCAAAGATTAACAAAGCTTATTCCCTTAACAACCCTTCCCTTATCAACATCAAGGCAGGGGATTATCCTATGGGCTTTCATTCTAATATTTTGCCCTTTGAAGGCTATATTTTGCAAGGATTTTATTGACAAACCATTTATTAAAAATTTAAAATGCTAATAATGAAAATTCCCCTTGTTTCTTTAAAGGCACAATACCTTTCTATAAAAAAAGAGATTAACCGCGCAATTCAAAGGGTAATAGATAGCACATCTTTTGTGGGTGGAGAAGAGATTGAGAAATTTGAAGAGGAATTTGCCAGGTTTTGCGAGAGTAAATACACAGTTGGTGTTGGAAATGGGACAGATGCTTTATACCTCAGCTTAAGGGCATTAGGGATAAAAGAAGGTGATGAGGTAATCACAAGCATCCATACATTTATTGCCACAGTTGAAGCAATCACATTAAATAAGGCAATCCCTGTCTTTGTTGATATTGACAAGGATACATATAACATTGACCCTAGTAGAATAGAAAGGGCTATTACAAAAAAAACAAAGGCAATCATCCCTGTCCATATCTATGGTCAGCCCGTGGATTTTGATAAAATAGCTGAAATTGCCAAAAGGCACAATCTTTTTATTATTGAAGATGCTAGCCAGGCACACGGTGCTTTTTATAAAGGAAAAAGGGTGGGAAGCCTTGGGGATGTAGCAGGGTTTAGCTTCTATCCAGGGAAAAATTTGGGGGCTTATGGTGATGGTGGTGCTTGCCTCTCTAATTCTCAAGAAATAATAGAAAAGATAAGAATCCTTTGTAATCATGGAAGAATTGATAAATATTTCCATAAAATTGAGGGGATAAATTCAAGGCTTGATAATATTCAGGCAGCAATATTAAGGGTAAAATTGAAATATCTGGATACTTGGAATAAAAAAAGAAGGGAGATTGCAAAAAAATATGATGAGCTTTTGTCAGGGATGAATGGAATAATCACACCAAAGATACTAGATGGTGTATCTTGTGTTTATCATTTGTATGTTATTCAAACAGAAAAAAGGGACAAACTTAGAGAGAGGCTAAATAAAGAGGGAATATCAACGGGAATTCACTATCCAATCCCCCTTCATCTTCAGCCTGCCTATAAACACCTTAACCTTAAGGAAGGAAGCTTTCCCCATTCAGAAAGCCTTTGCAAAAAAGTCCTTTCCCTTCCTATGTTTGCTGAATTGAAGGATAGAGAAATAGAATATATTTGTTATAGGATAAGAAAAGCCTTAACTTAAGATGAAATATAGCGAATACCTTTGCCCAACATATACAAGACCCAATGTCCTCTTTGTAAGGGGTTTGGGGGAAAGGCTTTATGATGCAGATGGAAATTCCTACCTTGATTTTACATCTGGTTTAGCCTGCAATCCACTTGGATATTCCCATCCTCTCCTTATTCAGGAAATAAAGGAGCAGCTTGATTTTCTTATCCAGACATCAAATCTATTCTATACAGAACCACAATTGTTGCTGGCAAGGAAGCTCTCGGATATTTCTTTAAAAGGAAGGGTATTCTTTTGTAATTCAGGTGCAGAGGCAAATGAATCAGCATTTAAATTGGCAAGGGTCTATGGAAAGGGAAGGTATAAAATCCTTACCGCCAAAGGTAGTTTCCATGGAAGGACATTGGCAACCCTATCTGCCACAGGACAGGAGAAGATACATAAAGGTTTTGAACCTTTAGTTTCTGGCTTTGACTACATTGAGTTTAATTCCTTAGAAGATGCTAAAGAAAAGATAGACAGGAAGACAGTTGCCATTATGGTAGAGCCCATTCAGGGAGAGAGGGGGATATATCCTGCAACATCTGAATACCTTGAAGGATTAAGAAAGCTTTGCTCTGAAAATGACCTCTTGCTTATATTTGACGAGGTTCAGACAGGGATAGGAAGGACAGGATACATCTTTGCATATCAAAGCTATGGTGTTATTCCAGATATTATAACATTGGCAAAGGGGCTTGGTGGAGGCCTTCCCATAGGTGCTATGATTGCAAAAAAGGGATTGGGTGAGCTTTTGCAAGCTGGAATGCATGCCTCAACCTTTGGAGGAAATCCCATATCAACTAGGGCAGGTTTGGCTGTCCTTTCTGTGATAAACGATAGAAATTTTCTGAAGGATGTAAGGGAAAAAGGCAATTATTTTAAGGAAAAATTATCAAGCCTTCCACACAAAGAGATAAGGGGAGTTGGGCTCATCCTTGGAATGGATATAGAGCAAGATGCAAAAGAGGTAGTAAAGCGATGTTTAAAAAAGGGGCTTCTTATAAACGCACCGTCTAATAATTGCTTAAGATTCCTTCCACCCCTTACAGTTACAAAAGACGAAATTGATGAGGCAATTTTAATACTAAATGTGTTGCTAGTGTAACATTGTTGACTAACGATACCCATTACATTTTTGCTATACCCTTTAATTCTTATAGAAAAACGAGTGAGGGGATATAAATGGAGAAATAGAATAAACCTTTGTGCGCTTTGTGGCTTTGTGTGAGAAAATAAAAGAGAAATTCTAACCAATCGCTTCCTCTGACCACGGCTATCGCTCGGGCAGGTGAGCTTGATCGTTAGACGCTTTAAGTTGAGAGCGTTACATAGGGTTTCCAACAATATCCACAGTTTAACGAATCAGTTTAACATACGACAGAACGGAGGTAGCGGTCGATATATGCAAAAAACTATCTTGACATTTACAACAATATAGTATATACTTATATATACAAAAATGAGGTTGTTATGTTAACAAAAATTCAAAAATGGGGTAACAGTCAGGGACTCCGTTTTCCTAAAGAAATCCTGCATCGAGCACATATATCAATTGGTGACGAAGTTGATATTAACATTTATCATGGTGAGATTGTCGTCAAGCCTATCACAAAAATTCGTGGAAAATACAATCTTAAAGAACTTGTTTCCAAAATTCCGAATAATTATAAAACAGAAGAAGAAAATTGGGGAGTCCCAGTCGGAAAGGAAGAATGGTAAATGGAAAAATATGTTCCTCGCAAAGGAGATTTTATTGCTCTAACATTCGATCCCCAATCTGGCCATGAACAAAAAGGACGGCGACCCGCATTAGTTATCAGTAATACTCTTTTTAATCAAAAAACGGGGCTTGCGATAGTGTGTCCTATCACGAACAGGGATCGTAGTTACCCCTTTCATATAAAAATTTCGGGTTCTGTATTTCTTACAGGTTTCGTAATGGTTGACCAGGTTAAATCTGTTGATTATAATTCACGGAAAGTAAAATTTATTGAGCAGGCTTCAGATGAATTATTAAATGAAGTACTTGGAATTTTGGATGCATGTATTTATTAACCATTTATTTGCCCATACAAACTGGCACGCATAAGAAAATTAAACCTACAAGAAAGAAAAGAGATAGCTGAAGAAGATTTTAAGATTTGGTTCGAAAGTGCAAAGGACTTTTGGTTTACTTTTGAAAAAAGATAGAGAGTT
>JBFMED010000082.1:0-7467 GCA_040753475.1 bacterium | reverse complement strand
ATTAAGAATATAATGTTTAAAAGCTAAATGAATTGTAACTATTCAGCCTATTATAACCACAGAGGCACAGAGAAGGCAGAGAATAATAAGATTTACTGTCCAAACCCAGTTTTTGTTCCATTAATATGGAAAAAACCGGATATAATACCACCTATAATTCATTGGGTTTTAATTTGCAATTTGAATACTAAATCTTTAAAGACCTTCCTCTTCCTGTTTCTTCTGACAACAAAGCTTTATCCCCTTACAATGACAATGTCAGGGGATAGTGCAAGCTGGAATAAGGAGAAGCAAACCCTTGTTTTGAAGGGAAATGTTGTTTTAAAGAGGGGTTCTATTACCCTTAAAGCACCCATTGTCCGATTAAAGGGAGAGATTGAAAACCCAGAGAAAATTATTGCATCCGGAGGCGTTATTGTTTCTGATAAGGAACGGAATGCGATTATTAAGGCAGAGACAATTGAGGTATTTTTAAAGGAAAAAAGGGGGTGGGCAAAGCAGGGGGTAAGGATTGAGTATAAAAACAGGGTAATCTTGGGAAAACAGGGGGTATATGATGGTTTAAAGAACATCGCAGAGCTAAAGGGTTCTTGCACAATGACAGAGGCAGGCAGGGTATTTGAAGCAGAAACAATGAGGTATTTTACAGAAGAAGATAAAATTGAATTTGAAGGCTCTGTAAAGGGTAAAATGGAGGTTAAAAACAAAAAAGGGGACGGTTCTATTTTTAGTAGGGGTAAGTTTGAGGTTAAAAACGAAAAAAGGGGACGGTTCTATTTTTAGTAGGGTAAGCTTGAGGTTAAATGAAAGAAATAATTGTTCCTCCCGATAAATCTATCTCACATAGAGCAATTTTAATAGGCTCTCTATGTAAGAAGCCTCTTAAAATAAAAAATCCCCTTAAAGCAGGGGATACCCTATCTACCATATCCTGTCTTCGTTCCCTTGGGATAAGGATAGACGAAGAATGCGGAGTGCGGAGTGCGGAATGCGGAGTGAATAATAATGAAATAATTGTTTATGGAAAGAGTTGGAAAAAGCCAGAAGCCCCCCTTTACTGCGGAAACTCTGGAACAACAATGAGGCTTCTTTCTGGAATCCTTGCAGGCCTTCCATATGAAGTAATCCTTACCGGAGATAGTTCATTAAGCAAAAGGCCAATGAAGAGGATAGGAGAGCCACTTTCTATGATGGGTGCGAAATTTGTCGGTGATTATCCGCCGATTACAATAGAAGGAGGAGACCTAAAGGCTATATCATACAAGATGCCAATATCAAGCGCTCAGGTAAAATCCGCAATCCTTCTAGCAGGGTTGTCTGCAGCTGGAAAAACAAGCATAACAGAACCCCTACTATCAAGAGACCATACAGAGAGGATACTGGAATTCCTTGGCGTTCCTATAAATAGAGAGGGTTTTACAGTTTCCCTTGATGGACCCTTTGAAATTGAAGGGGGATTAGAAATAGAAATCCCGGGTGATTTCTCATCTGCCTCATTTTTTATTGCCGCAGGCATTATCCTTAATAGAGAGATTAAGATTAAAAATATAGGGATAAACAAGACAAGAATGGGGTTTCTTGATTGTTTGAAAAAGATGGGTACAGCTTTTACCATAGAAAATGAAAGGCTTATCTCTAATGAGCCTATTGGCGATATTATTATAAACCCAAGCAGGCTTTCTGGAATTGAGGTTTCCTCTGATATAATTCCAATGATGATTGACGAACTTCCCATTCTTTCTATTTTAGCTTTATTTGCAGATGGAACAACCATAATAAAAGGGGCATCTGAGCTTAGGGCAAAGGAAACCGATAGGATAAAGGCAATGGTATTAGAGCTTTCAAAGCTAGGGGCAAGGATAATAGAATTGCCAGATGGTATGGTTATAGAGGGTGGCTATCCATTAAAGGGAACAGGTCTTTATTCCCACAAAGACCATAGGATTGCAATGGCCCTTTCTGTTTTATCCCTTAAGGTTCCTGGAATAGAGATTGAAGGAAGAGAATGGGCAGATATCTCCTTTCCCAATTTTTATGAGATGATTTGTTCGTTTAAGGAAGGTTAATTTTAAGGTTTGCCCTTTTTACAATGAAAGGAACTACCTCCTCCCATTCTATTGCCATAATATGAATTCCCGCTACCCCTTCAATCTTTTTTATCTCCTCAATTGTCTCAACGCATATCTCTATTCCTTCTTCTTTCTGTTTTTCTTTTGCAACTCCCTTTAGCCTTGTAATTATTTCATCAGGAACATCCATTCCAGCCACGCTATTTTTTATGTAATTTGCCATTCCTGCTGATTTTAGGGGTGTTATTCCCGCAAGGATATAAGCCTTTTCTGAAAGCCCTTTTTCTACAATTCCTTCCATAAACCTTTTAAATTTTTCTAAATTGAATATGCATTGTGTCTGGATAAATTCTGCTCCTGCCCTTATTTTCTTGGAAAGCCTTGGTAGCCTAAACTCAAATGGGTCGGCAAATGGGTTTTCTACCGCACCAATAAACATCTTTGGAATTCCCTCTATGCTATCCCCTCCCAAAACCTTACCTTCATCCCTCATCATCTTAACTGTCTGAATCAATTGGATAGAATCAAGGTCAAAGACATTCCTTGCTTGCGGATGATTACCAAATTTCTGGTGGTCTCCTGAGAGGCATAGAATATTTTCAATGCCTAGGGCATAGGCACCAAATATATCTGATTGTATGGTAATTCTATTCCTATCCCTTGTGGTCATCTGCATAATGGGTTCAATTTCCAATCCCTTCAAGATAGCACAGGAGGCAATGCTTGACATTCTGACAATGGATGTCTGGTTGTCTGTAACATTCACCGCATCAACATAGCCCTTAAGGAGACCTCCCTTCTTTTCTATAATTCCTCTATCCGCTCCCTTTGGTGGCCCACATTCAGCGGTTACCACAAATGTCTTCTTTTCTAATAATTCTTTCAGCTTACCCATAATTTATTAAATCCTAAATCCTAAATTCCTAAATCCTAAATCATATACACATCCTCCCTGATAATTTTTCTTAACCCTCCCGAGCGCTCGGTTGACCAATCCTTTGGGGGGATTATCTCATCCAAAAGCTCCAATTTGTTTAATTCCTTAAGCCTATCATATATAATTTGCCAGGCACAGGGAACATCCTTTGATATT
Organism: bacterium; assembly: GCA_040753475.1. Taxonomy (GTDB): domain Bacteria; phylum UBA9089; class UBA9088; order UBA9088; family UBA9088; genus JBFLYE01. Next base: position 4,305 of record JBFMED010000082.1, on the reverse strand, counting down.
TCACATTTCCCTTTGTTTGAGCCTCCACAGGGTCCATTAAAAAGGCCCTTGGAACACCGGACAACAGGGCAGATACCAGCTGTTAGATGGAGGATACAATTTCCGCAGGCACCACACCTTTCAACCCATAACCCCTGCTTTTCTGGAAAGCCTAAAAATGATGTGTTTAAGGCAGGATAAACTGGGATTTGAGGAAATCTTTCAGCAATCACAGAGACGCCAATTCCACACCCAAGGGAAAGAATAGCATCTATATCCTTTATTTTATCTATTAGCTCATCAACGAATTCCCATTCACACTGCCTTATAATTGTTTCTTCAAAAAATTCTATTTCTTTTCCTTCAAGCCTGGTTGCCATTTTTAAAGATAAAGCAAGGATTTTTGTCTCCTTTTCTCCACCTGACATACATACGCTAACACAGGTTCCACAGCCAACAAGTAATACCCTTTTGTGAGGTAAAATCATCTTTTTTATCTCATCAAAGGGCTTTCTCTCTGCAATTATCATTTTTTAAGAAGCTTGGTGATATTCTCCCTTTTGCCACCAAATTCTATGTTTTTGCAATTGAGCGTTTGGTATGCTCGCCGTGGCCACGAAATGTTCTTGTGGGAGAAAATTCGCCAAGCTTATGGCCAACCATATTCTCTGTGATATAGATAGGCAAAAATTTCTTTCCGTTGTGGACTAAGAATGTATATCCTACAAAATCAGGGGGTATAACTGAGCTTCTTGCCCAGGTTTTAATAGGCTTTTTATCCGATCCCATTTTCTTAATCTTTTCAAGCAATTTTTTATAAATGTATGGACCTTTTTTTACCGACCTACTCATATTATTTTCTCCTTTTTATGATAAATTTATTAGATTCTTTGTTTTTCCTTCTTGTCTTTTTCCCTTTTGTCATCTTTCCCCACGGCGTGCAAGGATGCCTTCCACCCGATGTCTTTCCCTCTCCTCCACCCAATGGATGGTCGTGTGGATTCATCGCCACACCCCTTGTTTGAGGTCTTCTCCCCATATATCTTTTTCTTCCCGCCTTTCCAAAAGAGACATTTTCCCAATCAAGGTTTCCAACCCTTCCTATAACTGCCCTACAATTAAGGCTTATTTTCCTTATTTCACCTGAGGGAAGCTTGATATGGCCATAATCACCCTCCTTTGCTACAAGCTGGGCTGATGCACCTGCTCCCCTTGCAATCTGTGCACCCTTTCCAGGCTTTAGCTCAATATTACTTATCTCTGTGCCAACTATGATATTTTTAAGGAGCATAGCATTCCCTATCTTTTGTTTTACTTCCTCATTTGAAGATATAATTTCATCACCCACAGAAAGCCCAAGCGGAGCTATAATATACCTCTTTTCACCATCTTCATATTTTATAAGGCCAATATTGGATGATCTGTTTGGGTCATATTCAATGGCCAATACAGACCCCTTTATCCCAATCTTATCCCTTTTAAAATCAATTATTCTTAATCTTCTTTTTACACCGCCGCCCCTATGGCGAGATGTAATCCTTCCAAGGTTATTCCTTCCGCCAGAGCTTTTCCATTTGGCAAGAAGGGATTTTTCTGGTTTCTTCTTTGTTGTTTCTTTTATAAGAACAGACATCCCCCTTCTTGCTGGTGTGGTTGGGTTGTATTTTTTTATCATAATCCCTCAAATATTCCAATAGATTGTCCCTTAACCAGGCTTACAATTGCCTTTTTTGTATCAGGCTTTTTCCCTATAATCCTTCCCCTTATTCTCTTTTTTCCCTTATTTATCATCGTATTTACATCAGAAACCTTCACATTAAATGCCTTTTCTATTGCATTCTTTATCTCAATTTTATTAGAAGATGGATGGACATGGAAAACATACTTACCTTCTTTACGAAGGTAATATGCCTTCTCCGTCAATATAGGCTCTAAAATAATTTTATGAAAATCATCCATTTTTTAAAATTATACCAATACTAATTTACCCTTGTCAATAAAAATCAAAAATTAAATCCGTATACCCGCACTTGACAAATTTAATTTTTATAATATAATTGTTAAAAATATGAGAAATATTAAAGCAGAAGATCGGTTGATTGTAGCATTAGATGTTCCCACTTTAAAGGAAGCTAAGGAAATGGTAAAAGAATTAAAGGGATTAGCATCTTTCTTTAAAGTTGGAATAATTCTTCAAATGACAGCTGGTTTAGCATTTGTAAAATGGCTTATAAATAATGGAAATAGGGTCTTTTTAGACCTTAAATATTTTGATGTTCAAGATACAATTAGAGAGGCAGTGCAAGCTGTAGCAAAAATAGGGGTAGATTTCTTAACCATCCATGGCAATGGGAAGATTATTAAAGCAGCTGTAGAAGGAAGGGGGGAAAGCAGGCTAAAAATTCTTGCCGTAACTGTTCTTACAAGTTTAGATGCTTACGATATTAAGGATTTAGGTTTTCCCTGTTCAATAGAAGAGCTTGTTTTGTTTAGAGCAGAAAAAGCCGTAGAGGCTGGATGTGATGGCATAATAACCTCCGGACAAGAGGTTAGATTAATTAGGGAAAAGATAGGAAATAAGCTTTTAATTGTTAGCCCTGGTATCCGTCTTAAAGGCACCAATATAGACAATCATAGAAGATATGCAACACCAACTCAAGCAATTGAGGGAGGGGCTGATTATTTAGTAATTGGAAGACCTATAATAAAAGAAAAAGATCCTAGAGAGGCTACAGAGAAAATAATTAGAGAAATGAAAGTAGCTTTTCAAGCTTGAAAAAAAGATAATTACAGAATATACTATTAACAAGATGTATAAAGAAGATTATTATCATATTCTTGGTGTTAAAAGGGATGTTTCGGCTGAGGAGATAAAGGCAGCTTATAGAAAGCTTGTCAAGGAACATCATCCTGATAAAGGGGGTGTTTCTTCAAGGATAAAGGAGATAAATGAAGCATATAGTGTTTTAAGTGATCCTGACAAAAGATTAAGATATGACCTTCTTAATCCAGTAAGCGAAGAGGAATTTGATGAAAGCAAGATGGAAGGTTTAATAAAGGAAGAAGAGGTTATTTCTGTTGAGCCTGTAAGGATGGGCATAGGTTTTGATACCCATCCTTTGGTTTCCTATAGAAAGCTCTTTCTTGGCGGCGTTGAGGTTCCCTATGCCTATGGTTTAGCATCCCATTCTGATGGCGATGTTGTTTTGCATGCCCTATGTGATGCATTGTTTGGGGCTATTGGAGAGGATGATATTGGTCATCATTTTCCCGATACAAATCCAGAGTATAAGGATATATCATCAATTACCTTTCTTCAGCAGACATCAGAGATTCTTGCAAAAAGGGGGTTTAAAGCAAACAATGTTGATTGTATTATCTTGGCTGAGAAGCCATTGCTTTCTCCTTACATCCCAAAGATGAAGGAGAGAATTAGTAAAATTCTTGAGATTCCAAAGGAGAATGTTGGTGTTAAGGCTACAACCTGTGCGGGATTGGGATATATTGGAAAAAAGGAAGGAATATCTGCCTATGCTATTGTTGGCGTTATTCCAACCAGAAAAAGGTAATTTGCTGGTGTAGCTCAGAGGCAGAGCAAGCGCCTTGTAAGCGTTAGGTCAAGGGTTCAACTCCCTTCACCAGCTTAATAAAATGCAAAATGTAAAACGCAAAATGTAAAACAACAATGTAAAATGTTTTATAAATCCTTACCGCAGTTTTAAGTTTTGCGTTTTGAGTTTTAAGTTTTTAAAGGGCAGGTACCCAAGTGGCTAACGGGGTCAGACTGTAAATCTGATGACTTAAGTCTTCGGAGGTTCAAATCCTTCCCTGCCCAAATCAGGAGAGAAAATTAAAGATAGGCGAGTGGAAGGATTCGAAGCCCGAACGAAGTGAGGGCCGACTTCAAGGATTTTGTTAGGCGAAAAACGAACAAGTGTGAGTTTTGAGCCTTAAAAAATCCAGAAGGAGAATCTTTACTCTGCCCAATTGGGATTTAGGAATTTTTATCTTATTAAATCCTAAATTTCTAAATTCTAATGCGGGGATAGCTCAGTTGGTAGAGCGTCAGCCTTCCAAGCTGAATGTCGCGAGTTCGAACCTCGTTCCCCGCTTATTTGAATGCGGAATGATGAATGCGGAATGAAAATAATTCCGCAATCCGAAATTGAAATAAGGAGGTGTTCAAATGATGAACATATTGTTTACGCCAATAGGGGTTGTGGCAGTGTTAATCTTTGTGGTTATCTTTGCCATAAAGGTATTGAGGGAGTATGAGAGGGCTGTTGTCTTCCGTTTGGGAAGGCTTGTGGGAGAAAGGGGTCCAGG
>JBFMED010000081.1:0-2518 GCA_040753475.1 bacterium | reverse complement strand
AGGACAATTTCCGATGAGCTTGTTGAGCGGATAAAATATTTTAAAGAGATTGGAAAGCTCATTGAAGCACAAAGGATAGAGGAGAGGACAAGGTTTGATATGGAGATGCTACAGACAACCGGCTACTGCCATGGCATTGAGAATTATTCAAGGCACCTTTCAGGAAGACAGCCAGGGGAACGACCATATACCTTAATTGATTATTTTCCCGATGATTTTCTTGTTATTATTGATGAATCCCATGTAACCATTCCTCAGCTTAGGGGAATGTATGAGGGAGATAAAGCAAGAAAGAAAGCCCTGATTGACTATGGATTTAGGCTTCCCTCTGCCTATGACAATAGACCATTAAGGTTTGATGAATTTTTATCATTAACCCATCAGAAGATATATATCTCTGCCACACCAGATTCCTATGAGCTTTCTTTAAGCCAGCAGGTGGTTGAGCAGATTGTCCGACCTACTGGGATTGTTGACCCAATGGTAGAGGTAAGGGGTGAAGAAAAGCAAATAGAAGACTTAATGCAGGAGATTAGAAAAAGAACCGAGAAAAATCAAAGGGTTCTCGTTACAACCATAACAAAGAGATTAGCAGAAGACTTGACCGATTACCTTGTAAGAAAAGGTTTAATGGTTAGGTATCTCCATTCGGATATAGAGTCATTAAAGAGGGTTGAGATATTACAGGATTTAAGGCTGGGAAACTTTGATGTCTTGGTGGGGATAAATTTATTAAGGGAAGGATTAGACCTTCCTGAGGTTTCTTTGGTTGCTGTGTTAGATGCAGACAAGGAGGGATTTTTAAGGTCACAAACATCCCTAATCCAGGTATTTGGAAGATGTGCCAGGAATATTGATGGCTGTGTGATTATGTATGCAGATAGGATAACAAATTCTATGAAAAAGGCAATGGATGAGACAGAAAGGAGGAGAAAGAAGCAGATAGAATATAATAGAATAAATAATATTACACCAAAGACCATAGAAAAGAATATCACCGATTACCTTGAGGTAAAGAGAAAAGCAGGGGATGAAAAAATAGAGATTGGGATAGAGTCAAAAGACCCTTGGACAATGATTGAATTCTTTGAGGAGCAAATGAAAAGCTCAGCAGAAAACCTTGAATATGAAAAGGCAGCTTTATTTAGGGATAAAATATTTGAGATAAAAAAGGGCTTGAGAAAGGTGAGGGTCTCTAAAGGTTATACTAACACCTGAAACCTTATTGTAAGTTTTCAACAATTTTAATTGACATAGAGTGGTTTTTAAGTCTAAAATAGGAACAATTTAAGTTTTCTGTGAAATGGATTGGCAAGTAATCCTTAAATGGCAATGAGGTAATCATTGTTAAAGATGATAAGCAAATGGTAAGATTGGTCCCTGTTTCTATGCCTAATCAATTGCGGATTGTTGGATTAAACAGGGGCAAAATTTGGGTAGACGAGGATTTTGATGAGCCTTTAGCAAATGAATTTTGGACAGGGCCAACATAAGCATAAGGAGGTGATTTATGAAAAAAAATTATTTATTAAAACACTCTCAAGAGTTCTCCGAAAAGTATCCAGGGAAATATATTGCCATTATTAAAAATAAGCTTGCAAGCGTTGGCAATAGTGAAATAGAGGTATTCAAAAAAGCCAAAGAAGAGTATCCATATGAAGAGGTATCTATAGCTTATGTTCCCACTGATGAGGAGATGGTAACCCTATTATGAAGTTTCCCTATATTGAATTTAGAAAAAGGTTTGCTCCAATAGTCCCAATTAAATTTAAGCTTGGGGACAAAGAAGAATGGGTTGAACTTCATGCCTATGTAGATTCTGGAGCAGGTTATAGTGTATTTCATTCACATATTACAGAAATTTTGGGATTAAGGCTTGAGGATGGAAGGGTAGATTATGTTACAGTTTTAGTGTTAATTGGTGTTTTATTAGTGTTAATTCGTGGTTAATTAAAGGGTTCTAAAAAGGGTTATTCCCTTAACAGAGGAGCTAAACACATACGGACCTTCAAAATTAAAACCTTGACTTTGGGGAAGGGAATTTATTAAAATTTTCTCCTTATGGAAAATATAAGGGTTTTTTCTGGAAGGGCAAATAAGCCATTGGCAGATGAGATAGCCAGCTATCTTGGAATTTCACTTTCAAACATAGAGGTATCCGACTTTGCAGATGGTGAGACATATGTAAAAATAAAGGAGAATGTGAGGGGTGCTGATGTTTATATAATTCAGCCAACCTCGCCTCCTACAAATGCAAACCTTATGGAGCTTTTAATAATCATAGATGCCCTAAAGAGGTCTTCTGCGAGGAGGATTACCGCTGTTATCCCATATTTTGGCTATGGAAGGCAGGATAGAAAGGTTGAGCCAAGGGTTCCTATTACATCAAAGCTTGCCGCAGACCTTATTACCACAGCGGGTGCATCAAGGATATTAACCATGGATTTACATGCAGGACAGATTCAGGGCTTTTTTGATATTCCCGTAGACCATCTTTTTTCATCCCCTATTATTGTTG
>JBFMED010000080.1:0-16497 GCA_040753475.1 bacterium | reverse complement strand
GAAGGTATGTTTCCTATCTTTGATGTGGAAAAAGAGATTGCTATTCTCATCGCCACCAATGGATAGGGTAGTTCCCTTTACAATAGCCTGGATTACAGAGAGAGGATGGGCAGACATAGCAGGGATTGCCCTGATATTTATCAGCTCAAGGGAAAGGCGATACCAACGAAGGGATGAAACTAGGGAAAGGTTCATAGGGTTATTATACAAAAGAACAGAAAAAAAGGAAACCTTTTACCAAACCAGGTTGTCAAAGAACAAAACCCATTTTGTAATCGTTCACCGCTCTAATGCTTTTTGTAGGAACGAAGGGACATCTGGCACAGGCTGGCTATGCCCCCAAAAGCCTTTTTCCGGCAATGCACCACCATACCAGCCACCCGGAAAGGCATTATTAAGGGCAAGGATAAGATTTCCTGTGCCAAAGAAGTTGACCTCAGTTGGTGAAATAACCAAAAGGTTTTTATATCCCTGTCAGCCCATAGCAGGTTCCATACGGTCGGTAACCGTTGCTGTGCGTGTATGAGGCAGATGGACAATTGTCAGCATTCCATTAGTTAGAACTTTGGCATTGGCAACTGCTTTTTCACCTTCTGTTTCTTCAGTCAGAGTAATTCCTTGTGCCGCACGGTCAGCCAGCCTGACTTGGACTATTTCATCTTGTGTTGCCTCCATTTCAAGCATAGCGGGAATATACCCTTTGTCATTTACCGCTACTAATTCAAACCAGCGCGTCCATTTTTCAGAAAGATTACTACCGCTATCAATAAATTAAGAGATGGGAGAATGGTTATATTTTTAAATGGTTGTAACCAGGAAGGTTCTATATCTTTTATCCAACTACTCTCATAAACCTGCCAGAAACTCACAATTATACTTAAGTATAAGCAATGGAAAACCAGCATAGGTAATCCATGCCATTTTCGTATTTGTCTCTGATTCAATCCTTGTTTCCACATATCCTGCTAATTCCGAAATCTCTTTCTCTATCTGGTCATAGAGTTTTTGTAAATCAAGCAATCCTAACCATTGCTTGTATATTTCAATCCCTTGCTCCTGCGGGGTAACCTCTATAAACCAGTATTTGTTGGTAAATTTTATAAAAACACTTCGCAATCTTTGGGTTTTATTTTTTATCTCTGATAGAAAATCAGCCTTAAACTCTTTTGTTATTTTATTAACATCTTCAGAGGTCTCATAGCCATAGCCATCGCAACACCTTTCTTTCATCTGGTTTGATACCTCCTCATCCGCAAAATAAGAGACAATAAACATCCTGTCGTCAATGAATGGGATATAATAAACAATCCCTCTCTTCAGTTTGTCTCTTTCCTTTAACTTAAAAGGATGAAGAACTCCCTGTATTATCTTGCTTAAATATAGAATATCTTTTTCTGTTTTAGCCTCTTTAGGCAGGTCAAGGTGGGGGAAATCTTCGGGTAAGATGTTAGCATCTTTGAACAAGGAAATGTTTGTAGGAAGCGTTCCTTTCTGTTTTGCTTCACAGGTATTCATCCCGGTATCACGAAGAAACGGTGGATATACCCTTCTTGTAACATCGTTATAATTCTCTATCAAGGCAAGTCTATAATCTTCTACTACCCAGCCTTTTTGGGGGTCTTTATTGCCCTGGCACAATACTTTAGCCATTTCATCTGGCTTTGGTTCTCTCTTTCCCTTCATCTCATACTTGAAGGGAAATATGAATATAGTAAAGAAATCGTTATTTGAAGTAGCCATAAGACACCGCCGTTTTTGCCCCAACACCAAATTCAGTGAGGCTATATTTTAAGATATTCTCTGCCTTCTTAAGGAGTGTTGATTTTTTATCTTTTAGATTGTTTCTATGTGCCAATCGGAAGCAGTATTTTATCCCTGCCGGAACAGTCAAAAAAAGAAGAGGCATAGGGGAATACCAATCGGCAGGAGGTTTTTTGTCAGAATAATATTCCCTGTAATGCGGAGTCATCACATCCAGCTCGAAAAATGGTTTGTTTCCTTCGATGTAGGGATAGGCGGGAAAGAAGATAATCTCGCCACTACATTTCTCCTTATCTTCCTTTTTTGAGCCAAAAATCTCCTTTAAGCACTCATCATTGCTTGATTCTGCTGCATCTCGCGCCACTCCTTTGAGTGAACTGCCTGGAATAATCGGAAGCCCGGTTGTCCAGTCAAACATAAAACCGATTTCTGTAGGATGTTCATAGCCCATGCCAAAGACAAGCCGGGTGGCAGTGGTCATTGTAAAGCAGATGCCGATGTTCTCCATTAGCCTTCTTCTTGTTTCAAATGCCTGGTTGTAGGTATTTTGTTTTGAAAGCTCAACAAATTTTTTCAGGAATTCAAACTTTGGTTTATTATCTTTTGTTTCCTTTTCAAAATCTGTAAAATCTTTTTTATAAAAATTCACCCATTTATAATATCTTAAAGAGAGATTGGGTAACTGATTATCAGTAATATTTCTTAAATATTCAGGAAGCGGCAGGTTCATCCTTTTTTTTCTCCTTCTGGCAAAAGGCAATGGCAATTTTTTTTATCCAGCCAGCATATTCAATTGCCTCTTTCTGCATCTGAAGATAGTCGTCAGGGGTAGAGTTCTTGAAAATATAGATTATCAAATCATTCTTATTAAAAAGCTCATTAAAGACCTTTAAAATCTTACCATAATCGGCGTTATCCTTTGCCTTAGTTTTCAGAAAGGCAATTGTCTGTCCCAGTCCATTTTGCATAAGCATCGGCGGCAGTCCTTTCAGGAAATTGACCGTCTCTTTTTTTAGCTGCAAATTTTGCATCTTTTCCATAACCCTTTTTGCCTTTTCAATGGATGGCATAGGTTCAATCTTTTTCCCGGCATCGGGTAATTTTGAGTTGCTCATTTTCCACCTCCTTGCGTCTTTTTAGGCGCAATTTCTGGGATAAGGTCATTGCTCCACTTTACCATTCCATAACCTATGGTTTCATTGCCGCCTATCTGCAAAACCTGCCCTGCAATCTCACTTTCTAACTTTGATATGGCATCGTTATCCTTATATGCTGATTTCATCATAGTATAAAATACAGCATCTGCTGGCACTACTTCTTCATACCAGAGGTTTTCGCTGGTTTTGTTTTCCTTCAATACATTCCTGGCGATGATCTGAGTAGCGGTAGTAACAAGGGTTTTAAAGACATCATCAGAGACAATAATTAAACGCTCCTCCATAGTTTTCACATCAAAATGTTCCTTGACTAATTCAACCAATAGACTTTTGTTGGATGTAGTGGTTTTCAATTCTATCTTGAAATCCTCCAGGATTATCGGATTAAGGTTGCTACCAAAAACATACCCATTATATCCTAATACACCCAGGGTTCCCAGAGGTATTCCTGTGATGCCAGCTAACTCCAAATCCCTCAACAGCCTGGTAATAACAAACGGGCAGGTAACCCATTTAAATACCCCTCTGGATGCTCGAACAGGGAATAAGAGAATTTTTGCATCAGTGAAGATGACCTTACCTGAGGCGCTATCTTTCTGGTCATCTCCTTCCTTACCAAAAATCTCATCTATGTTTGGTTTTCCCTGACGCTCAAAATAATCCCGTAAGCTTCCTTTTATACCCGATGAATAGACCACCGGATATTCTGTATGTCTTTCCCGTTGCACCGGCAAATCTATCGCCCCGGCTGAATCCCCTGCCCCTGCGTGCAAAGGCGTCAGGGTATAAAATGTAAAGAAACAACTCTCTTTTGACATATCACTTTACCTCCTCTTTAGGGCCAATCCCTAAAATTACATGATTAAACCCCATCTGGGAATAGGGTATATTTTCAATCTTTTGGTTGTCATATTGATTGACAAAATTTTCAATCATATCTTTTGTGCATCCATCATTGGTAATCTTGAACAGATACACAGAACCTATGGAAACGGCATTGACAATTGGTTTTAATTTGATTTCCTTCTGCTTGCCGGGATTGCTGGTTGTAAAACTGTAACCACTTATTTTTATTGGTTGTCCAGTAAAGGCAAAGAGGAGTTTTAAATTTAGCCTCTCTACTTGAGCACAAGGTTCTTTTGAAGCGGCATAGTCAAAAGGAAACCAGCCGTTTTTAAATACCCCGGGTTGAAGTAAAACCAGCCTGAATGTTTTTGTTTCCAGGATTGAATTAACAAGGTTTGTGCGGGAATTCTTTAACGCGGTTTCAATTAAATTATCATTCCCTATTTTCTTAACATCAACCAGATGGGCTTCACTTCCCAATTTTAATGCTTTGCTTCTTATTTCCTCATTAACATTGCAATAAAATCTCATATCATCCCTTTTAATGTCTCTTTCATCTGAGATCGGCATTTTTTTCTTTTTAATAAGAGAAAATTTTTAATTTTTCCCTTTATTGGATAAAAATGAGTGTTAAAAAGCTAGGTAGGACTTGCCTCTACAGACTTATGGGTAGGTTTCAGATTTTTCAAATCAGAGAGATGAGAAGAAAGGAATTACTATTGGCGGTGAAAACCTTTGGTTAATAAAAGAAGAAGTCTCTGTAACTTCTCCAACTAGAGGCGAAAGACAATGCGTTATCCGTGATAACGCAAGCATTGACACGGTCAATGCACTCCAAGATTTAACGATTTTTCTCCATCAATTGAGTAGAGACACAGCACTAGACTACTTGAAGATGAAGAACGCTTTCCAGCATCTCTTTGGACCAGAGATTTCCTTATGGAAGGGATCCAGTTTCTTCAGCTTAATAGCAGTGTAATGCGCTGGTCATGCAGACCAGATTCACCAGCAAGCTTTCAATCAGATGGCTCCAATCTTCCAAAAGTGATTCAATATTTAGAGAGAGAAAGACCCGATTCTTTTATTAGGATGGGATAATTATTTGATGGGTCGGGGTGTTTTCCGACCCATCATCTATTTCCATTATGGCTCTTCATTGCAATGAAAGTAGTAGAGGAGAGAGATGCGACGCAAAAGCTGCCTGATTAAAATATGGAAATCAAGCTCAAGGGTAAGATGCCCATTATGAAGGAAGGATAATTGGTTCTAATGCCTTTAGCTTAAAGCTAAACAGAGCAATTTTTATCTCTCCAACCATTCTCCTTGAATCAAAACCATGATATCTTAATCTCCTTCTATCACCGAAAGAACCTTGCGGGCATAATCATTATTTGCATCAAGGGATAATGCCTTTTCAAATGCCTCTTTTGCCCTTTTTAAATCCCCTGCCTTGTAATATGCAGAACCCAAGTCATTTAGCCAGGAGACATTGTCTGGAGAGAGATTGACAGCCTTCTGGCATTCTTTGACAGAGTTTTTATAATCCTCCTTTTTAAAATAAACAAGGGCAAGGTAGTGATAAATTTCTGCTTGATAATTTTTTGTCTTAAGGTCAAAGTTAAAGAGGTTTTGGATAAGGTAGCCAGTGGATGATGAGAGAATGGCAATTGTAATGATATTTCTATTCCTTATCCCAAAGATAAACAAAGCAATCCATAGCGATGTATAGGATAAAATCCCAAGCCAGCCTGTGGTTGCTGCTATTTCCAAGATTATATTATGTGCCTTATCAAGCACACCACCTTCAATTGTCCAATAATCTGGCAAGAGATACAAAGGTATAGTAAACTTCAGGCTATCGGGACCAACACCAAGGGGATGATGAAGGATAAGGTCAAGGGTTGACTTCCAGATATAGATTCTAACAAGGGCAGAGCCGGTAAGCTCTACTCCCTTCTTGACCTTAAATGTTCCCTTAATTCTCCCAATAGGGGATGTCTCTTTAAAGAAAAAGAGTGGAATGATGGAGATAAGAAGGAGGATAAGGATATAGAGATACCTTTTTTTAAAAAGGTTTTTTCCAAGCAGGGCAAGGAATAAAACCCCTTCTCCCAAAAGACCAAGCCAGGCACCACGGGTTCTAATGATAATAATAGTGACAATAAAGAATAGAGAGGATAAGAAAAAGAAAGAGGCTTGAAGGAATTTTCCCATATTAAATAGAATTTTTATTATTGCTTTTCTCTTCTTTTTTATTTTATCATCAAGGCTTAAAAGAAATAATGAAAAGCTTAAAGGGCAAAGCAAGACAAGGTATGCAGAGAGAAAATTTCTATTCCCATTAGTGTGCGAAAGAAAAAAAGGCCAAGAAGAATAATGGTAAAATGCCTCATTAAGACAACCTTTCTAAAAAACTCAAAACTTAAAACGCAAAACTTAAAAATAACAACTCAAAACTCAAAAAACTAACATTTTACATTTTAATAAATCCTTACCACAATTTTGCATTTTGCATTTTGAATTTATAACAAAAGTTCTGCCTTTAGAAAGCAATCAATCTCACCATCCATAACTCCCTTTATATTCCCTGTTTCTTCCCCTGTTCTATGGTCTTTTACCATTGTATATGGACAAAAAACATATGACCTTATCTGAGAGCCCCATCCAATGGCCTTTTTTTCTCCACCTATTTTTTGTAAATCCTCTTGTCTTTTTTCTTCATAATATTCATATAGCCTTGAATATAAAACCTTTAAGGCATTTGCCTTGTTCTGATGCTGGGATCTTTCATTTTGAGAAGAAACAACAATACCTGTTGGTATATGGGTTATTCTTATGGCTGACTCTGTCTTTTGGACATGCTGGCCACCTGGAGCAGATGACCTAAATGTATCAATCTTTAAATCTTCATCCTTAATATCTACCTCAATTGGGTCTGTTATTTCTGGCATTACAAATACAGAGGCAAATGATGTATGCCTTCTTTTATTTGCATCAAATGGCGATATTCTAACTAAGCGATGGATTCCCTTTTCTCCTTTAAGCCAGCCATAGGCATTCCTTCCTTCTATAATAAATACAACCGAGCTTATCCCCGCCTCATCCCCAGCAAGCAAGTCTAAAATCCTTGTTTTATAACCCTTTGTTTCTGCCCACCTAAGATACATCCTAAAGAGCATCCCTGTCCAATCGCAAGATTCTGTTCCACCTGCCCCTGGATGGATTGAGATAATCGCATTGTCCTTATCGTGCTTTCCAGAAAAGGCATATAAAAACTTAACATCCTCAATTTCTCTTAAAAGATTATCCTTTTTCTTATTAAGCTCGTCTAATATCTCAGGGTCTTCTCCTAAGGAAAGCAAATCCTTTAAGTCATCTTTTTCTTTTAGAACCTTAAGGTATGGAGAGAGAAAATCCCTTAAATCTTTCAGTTCCTTTATTTTTTTGCCTGCCTCAGGAGAATTCCAAAATGAAGGAAGGGCTTCTTCCTTCTCAAGGGCTTCTTTTCTTTCTATTTTTTCAATTAAGCCCTTTCCTATCTCCTCAATCTGCCTTTCTATTTCTTCTATTGCCCCAATTAGCTCTTTCATTGTATTTATCTGTCTTAATAAAACCCTTTAATTTTATAAAAGAGCTAAACCCCCTTATTTCCCTTTAAACGCCTCCCTTTTGCTATTTAATATTGCAATTGCAACAACGATTAAGGAAATAACAACGGCAATTATTGTTCCCCCTTCAAGGAAAAACCCACTTTTTCTAATTAGTCCATATTTCATGATCAAACCTGCAATGAGTAAGGCTATAAGGTTCATCACTTTTATCAATGGGTTTAAGGCAGGACCTGATGTATCCTTTAAGGGGTCTCCCACAGTATCCCCAATAACGCCTGCTTTATGGCAATCAGAACCCTTTCCACCATAATTTCCCTCCTCTATAAACTTCTTTGCATTATCCCAAGCACCGCCAGAGTTTGCCATAAATACAGCAAGCAATTGGCCTGAAAGAATAATGCCAACCAGGTATCCACCCAATGCCTCTGCTCCAAAACTAAAGCCAATAATGACAGGTGCTAATACAGCAAGCAATCCAGGGCCTACAAGCTCTTTTTGTGCGGCAGAGGTTGCAATGTCAATACATTTTGCATATTCTGGCCTGCTTGTTCCCTCCATAATCCCAGGAATCTCATGGAATTGGCGTCTAACCTCCTGCACCATCTTTCCTGCTGCCCTTCCCACTGCCCTTACTAATAATGATGAAAACAAAAATGGGATTCCACCTCCAAAGAGAAACCCAACAAAGACAAGGGGAACATTTATCCTGATTCCTGTTTCTAAAAGCCCTGATGAGCCAATATATGAGGAAAATAGAGAGATTGCCGCAATTGCAGCGGTTGCAATGGCAAAGCCCTTTGTGGTAGCCTTGGTTGTATTTCCAACCGCATCAAGCCTGTTTGTAATCTCCTCTGTTTTTCCTTCATGGCCTACCCCGGTCATCTCACCTATACCATGTGCATTGTCAGTAACCGGGCCATAGGAATCCATAGATACAATAACGCCTGTTGTGGCAAGCATTCCCATACCACATAAAGATATGCCATACAGGGCAAGATTAACATCTCCCCCAAAGAGAAGCATTGAACCAACAATCGCAAGAGCAATAAGGAATATTGACCAGACAGAGGATTCTAACCCTACAGCAAATCCAGAAAGAATGGTTGTGGCAGGGCCTGTCTGGGTTGACCTTGCGATTTCCTGGACCGGAGATTGCTTGGTTGATGTAAAATGCTCTGTAAGATACGAGATACAAATAGCCAGGACAAGACCAACGGCAACCGCAAATCCAAAACGAAGGTCGCCCCCCATATAAACATAAGAAACAACAAGCGTTAAAAGGGCTGTAATAATAGCAGAGACAGTAAATGCCCTTTGAATTGGCCTCATTGCATCCTCATCCTCTGATTTTGCCTGAACCATGTATGTTCCAAGGATAGAGGTTAAAACACCAATTGCCCTGATGATCAGCGGGAATATGACACCAATAGCCCCATATTGGGCTGGTGGTAAGGCAATGGTTCCCAAGATCATTGCCGCAACCAAGGTTACCTCATAGGATTCAAATATATCGGCCGCCATACCTGCACAATCACCCACATTATCACCCACATTGTCTGCGATGGTTGCCGCATTCCTTGGGTCATCCTCTGGTATTCCCTTCTCAACCTTTCCCACCAGGTCCGCACCAACATCTGCTGCCTTTGTATAAATTCCTCCACCCACACGCATAAATAAAGCAAGGAGGCATCCGCCAAATCCAAATCCAACCAAAACCTCATAGCACCTCTCTCTGTAAACGATGTAAATTACGGTTGCTCCAATAATTCCAAGTCCAACGCAGATCATCCCTGTAATTGATCCGGTTCTAAAGCTTATTTTTAATGCCTTTCTTAATGATTGCCGAGCAGCCTGGGTTGCTCTAACATTCCCACGAACCGCAAGGCTCATCCCTATTCCACCAATTGAGGCAGAGAATATTGCTCCCATCAAAAAGGCAAGGCTTCTTCCAATAGAAACAAACCAATCAAAGCCTTGTGTCGCACTGGCTCCTGCCTCAGATGGTGGCGAGGTAAAGAGAAGAACGATAGTAAGGATAAAAATAAGGCCGGCAATTGTTGTAAATTGTCGCTTTAAATAGGCATTTGCTCCCTCCTGGATAGCACCTGCTACCCTTTTCATATCCTCTGTCCCCGTGTCTTCCTTTAAAATGGTATTTGCCAAATAAAAGGCATAAAGAAGACCCAATACCCCACTTCCTAGAACAATCCAAAGAATTACATTTTCAAACATTCTTTTTTCCTCCTAGTTTAAAAATTTACATAAATATAACCAAAGACAAAAGAATTTGTCAATCAAAAATCCTTTGACTTGCCTATTTTCTCTTAATAAAATTTTAAAAATGAAAACCCTTGTTGTTATTCCAACATATAATGAAAGGGAAAATATAGAATCCCTGATTAAGGAGATATTGGCTCTAAAGATAGATGGCCTGGAGATATTGGTGGTGGATGATAATTCTCCTGATAAAACAGGTAAGATTGTAGAGGAATTAAGCTGTAATTTAAAGGAGGTAAAGGTAATCCATAGATATTCTGAAAGGGGAAGGGGTCTGGCAGGGATAGAGGGGTTTAAGTATGGAATAGAAAATGGATATGATTATATAATGGAGATGGATGGCGATTTTTCGCATAATCCAAAATATATCCCAGATTTTTTAAAGGCGATAGAGAATTGCGATGTTGTTATCGGCTCTCGCTATGTTCCAACTGGTGGTGAATATAAAAGGCATCTTATAAGAAGGATAATTAGCAGAATGGCAAATTTTTTCTTGAAATACCTTTTGGAATTTAAGGTTTCTGATTGCTCATCGGGATTTCGTTTGTTTAAAAGAAAATGCCTTGAAGAAATAGACATATACCATCTTTCATCAAAAGGCCCTTGGATTTTAACAGAAATCCTTTATAAGTGTCATCAAAAAAGCCATAAGATTAAGGAAATTCCGATTATTTTTGAAGAACGTGTGCTTGGCAAATCAAAACTTAAAGGAGAGATTCTTCTTTATAGCTTCTACTTTGCGGCTAAATTAAGGATTTTATCGCATAAAAGACATCCTCTGGCTTTATAAGCTCCATGCAATTTGGAGAGACATTGCAATCATTTTTGTAGCAACAGAGACAATCCATCTCTGAATGTAGCTTTTTGCCCCTATTGTATAAATCAATTTCATTATGCGATGTTGGACCAAATAGGGCAACAATTTTTTTCTCTAAGGCAGTTGCTATGTGAAGAGCAAGGGTATCTCCTGTTACAACAATATCACAAAGAGAGACCAATGCCCCAAATTCCCTTATGGTATTATCGCAACCTGTATCAAGAACATTAGGGCATATCCCTTTTATATATCTGTTTCTCTCTATTTCTTTTGGTCCACCCAAAAGGAGGATTTTTGAATTTTCTATATTTTTCTCAATAAGCTTAATCAGACCAATAAAACCCTCTCTTGTCCATTTTTTATTCTTCCATCTTCCTCCTGCCCCTGTATTTAAGCCAATAATTAAACCAGAGAGGTTATTCCTTTCGGAAAAACAAAAGGCAAATTTTTTCTCTTTTTCATCCAATTTAAAGATAATTTCATAAGAAGATGGCTTTAGCTTACAAATAGAAAATATAATCTCCTGATATGTCTTTTTATTTTTTCTTTTTACCTCATCAAAAAGCCCCATTTCATACCATTCCCTTGCCTCCTCATTAAATGGATAGACAAAGCCTTTGCTATCGTATCCAAACCCCAATTTTTCCTTTGCATCAACCAATGTGGCTATTTGGGAACCCAAAAAAGATGCATCAAGGCTTAAGACAAGATCGTATTTTTGCAATTGAATTTGCAAATAGCCTTCAGCTGATGCAGACAAAAGACAATCAACATAAGGGTTATTCTTAAATAACTCCAAAGAATTATTTTTTGTTATCCAGGTGATATAAGAATCTGGGTATTTCTCTTTTAGCCCTTGTAGAATCCCTGTTGTCCTTAAGACATCGCCGGGAGCATCTAGCTTAACTACCAATATCTTAAATTTTATGGGAGAATAATGTCTACAGGTATCACATTGAATCCCTTGTTCTTTATGGAAGAAACAGGGGATGACACCCTTAAAATAGCGACAATCTTGGCGGATTTTATAGCTCATTCACATCAAAAACAGGGCCATCCTTACATACCCTTTTATAGCCATTTTTTGTTTTATAAGCACAACCAAGGCAGG
Organism: bacterium; assembly: GCA_040753475.1. Taxonomy (GTDB): domain Bacteria; phylum UBA9089; class UBA9088; order UBA9088; family UBA9088; genus JBFLYE01. The sequence goes on along the minus strand of JBFMED010000080.1, from coordinate 4,917 downwards.
CACCAACGCCGCAGGCAAGAATGGCTTCCACAGAAATTTGGCAAGGAACATTCTTTTCTTTTGCAATTCTTACAACCCTCTCAAGCATTTCTTGTGGACCACAGGCATATAAAATCGTAGAGTCCACAGAGTCTAAAGAGTCTAATAAAAGATCGGTGACAAAGCCATGATAACCAAAGCTTCCATCATCTGTTGAAACAATAGGAGAAATTCCAATGTTTCTAAAATCATCCACACATAAAAGAGAATCCTTTGTTTTTGCCCCAATAAGAACCTTAGGTTTTTTGCATCTTATGCTAAGCTCAAAAAGGGGGGCAATTCCAATACCTCCACCAACGATAATGCTTTTCTCCATAATTTTAAATCCATTTCCACAAGGACCTAGTATATCTAAAATATCGCCCTTTTTAAGATGGCTTAAAAATTCTGTTCCTTCTCCCTTTCTTTCAAAAAGGATTTCAAATCCGTTTTCTAGTTTTCTGTGGAGGCTAAAGGGCCTTCTCAATCTAAATGTATTATCAGGGAAGCATTTGATATGAAAGAATTGACCTGGCTCTGCCTCTATATCTGCCAAAAGTCCCATTTTGAAATAGGAAGGTGCAATTTCTTTGCAATATTCAATCTTTGCCTTAAATAATTGCATCTTGCATTATCTTATATGTTCGCCTGTTTAAAATTCATTTACCTTTTAATTGTACGTGTTTAGCTACCCTATAGCTAGGCACAAAGGAACAAAGGGACAAAAGCACAAAGAAAGCAAGTAACAAATAAACTCTGTGCCTTTGTGCCTTAAGTGCCTTTGTGCCTTAAGTGCCTATTTCCCATTTTATTCTCACCTAGCTAAACACATACTTTTAATTTTTCCTGTCCCCAACGGGATTTGAACCCGTGCTACGGGCTTGAAAGGCCCGTGACCTAACCGCTAGTCGATGGGGACATTACAATTTCGAATTTCGGATTGCGAATTTCGAATTTACAAAGAATTTTCTTTTTTTATCCCTAATATTATACCAAAGATGCCAAAAAAAGAAAATGTTGATTTTTGTCTTTTAATGAATATTTATTGCAATTCTTTCATAGAATTTTTATCCTTTATCTATTCTTTAAATTTAAAATGGAGGTTTTGGCTTTATTGATGTATATCTCTCAAGTAAATTTGGAGAGAAAGGAGACTATAGAGTTACCCAAACCTAGGTATAAAAGCAATATCTCTCTAGAGGAGGCATTGGTGAAGAGAAGGTCAATAAGGGAATATAAAAATGAACCAATTTCCCTATCTGAAATCTCCCAACTCCTTTGGGCTACCCAAGGAGTAACTGATAAAAGGGGTTTTAGAACCGCTCCTTCAGCTGGTGCACTCTATCCCTTAGAGGTATATGTAGTTGTAGGTTTAGCAAAGGAACTTGGCCCTGGAGTCTACAAATACATCCCTCAAGCCCATAGATTAATTAGGATCTCAAAGATTGATAGGCGCAAAGAACTCTGTAGTGTAGCCCTAAGTCAGAGTTGGGTAAAAGATGCTCCCTGTGTTTTTGTTGTCTCAGCAATATATGAGAGAACAACAGGAAAATATGGAGAGAGGGGGATAAGGTATGTGCACATAGAGGCAGGTCATGCTGTGCAGAACCTTCATCTCCAAGCAATTACCTTGGGATTGGGCTCGGTCTCTATTGGTGCTTTTTATGATGAGGAGGTAAAGGGAGTAATTGGTATGGAGAATATGGAGCAACCATTATACATCGTCCCTGTAGGAAGGCCAAAGTAAATCTAGTCAACTACTTAAGAATGAATTTTAAAACACTTAAATCACATACAATGAAAACAGTTTTAAGGATAATCACCCGTCTTAACATTGGAGGTCCTTCTATCCATACAATATTGTTAAGCGAAGGTCTTAGAGAGAAATTTAAAACATTCCTTGTGGTTGGAAAAGAGGGAAAGGAGGAAGGAAGTATGCTAGAAGAGGCAAAAAATAGAAATATTGATATAATTTTTATTCCAGAGCTTCAAAGGGAGATCTCTCCAATAAAGGATATTATCGCATTTTTTAAGCTTATCGGCATAATTAGGAAGATAAAGCCAGATATTGTGCATACCCACTTGAGCAAAGCAGGAATGTTAGGAAGGCTTTGTGCCTGGCTTTGTGGTGTTCCTATAATCATCCATACATTCCATGGACACACCCTACATTCATACTTTGGAAGGCTAAAAACCCTATTTTTTATTATCATTGAAAGATGGCTTTCCCTTATCTCAACAAGGATAATTACATTAACCGAGACCCAGAGGGATGAGATTTTAAAATTTGGCATAGGAAATAGAAATAAGGTTATCGTTATTCCCCTAGGCCTTTCCCTTGATAGGTTTTATGACATTTCTGAAAAAAAGGGTATTTTAAGAAATGAGCTTGGGATTTCTGATAAGCCCCTGATTGGAACAATCGCAAGGCTTGTTCCTATAAAGGATATAGGAACATTTTTAGAAGCATCTGCTATTGTTTTAAAAGAGATTGATGTCCTTTTTGTCATCGCGGGAGATGGCTATCTTAGGAAGGAATTGGAGAAAAAGGCTAAAGACCTGGGAATAGAGAAAAATGTCCTTTTCCTTGGGTTTAGAAAAGACCTTGATATTATTTATGCAGATCTTAATTGCTTTGTTTTATCATCATTAAATGAGGGGCTTCCCGTTGCAATCATTGAAGCACAGGCATCTGGAATTCCTGTTGTTGCAACAGATGTGGGAGGTGTTTCAACCCTTGTCTCTCCTGATACAGGCATTCTTGTTCCTCCAAAGAATCCTGAAGCATTAGCAAATGCTATAAAAATTATTATTTTAGACAAAGAAAAGGCAAAGGAAATGGGCGAAAAAGCAAGAGAAAACTCAAAGAAATATACAGATAAAAGGCTGATAGAAGATATAGAGAGGCTTTATGAAGGATTATAGCCCCTGAATTTGAATTTGCTCAATGGATAAAGCTTTGCCTGTTTTCTCATCTATATCAATATAAGCCCCACCAAAGATCCCTTCATCTTCTGCCATTTCAAATCTCACAGGAATTAAAAGGAGAAATTTCTTAAGGACAAGCTCCTTTTTTACGCCGATTACAGAATTCTCTGCCCCAACCATTCCAACATCAGTAATATACGCCGTTCCCTGCGGAAGAATTTTTGCGTCAGCCGTGGGAATATGGGTATGGGTTCCAATCACAGCAGAGACCCTTCCATCAAGAAACCAGCCCAGAGCAACCTTTTCTGAGGTTGCCTCGGCATGAATGTCAACAATTATTATCTTTGCCTTTTCTTTTATCTCTTCCAAAAGTCCATCAATTGCCCTGAATGGGCAATCAAGAGAATCCATAAACACCCGTCCACAGAGGCTTACTACACAAACATTTTCTCCTTTACAGGGCTTAAAAATAAATCCCCTTCCTGGAACACTTGGTGGATAATTAAGTGCCCTTAAAATAGGAAGAGAATCCATTATTTCATAGATTTCCTTCTTTGCAAATATGTGGTTTCCACCTGTTATAATATCAACCCCACAAGCAAATATTTCATCTGCTACCTTCTTTGTAATCCCAAATCCACCTGCTGAATTTTCGCCATTTGCAATTATTAGGTCTATGTGCCTTTCTCCCTTTAATCTTGGAATTATTTCCTTAAGAATCCTCCTTCCCTTCCTTCCAACAATGTCACCAATAAATAAAACCTTCATTGCTTTATTTTAAAATAAAAAAACACATTTGACAAGGGCTTTTTACTTTTGTTATAATTAAAAGATGGAAGAATTTGATATATTAGAGGAAAAAATAGAAAAGCTTATTGCAGAATTCAAAAAGCTTAAAAGCCAAGAAGGGGATGCAAGTGGGCTTAAGGAAGAGAATGAGAGGTTAAAAGAGGAAAGAAAGCTCATAAAAGGAAAGATTGAAAGGATAATTTCAAAGCTTGATGAGATATGAATAAGGTTTCTGTAGAAATTATGGGTAAGGCATATACCCTTGTCTCTGATGAGGAAGAAAAGACAACAAAAATAGTTGCAGGCTATGTGGATAAAAAGATAAAGGAGATATACAAAAATCTTCCCAATCTTCCTCTGGATAAGCTTGCCATTCTTACCTCATTGGAGATTGCAGATGAGCTATTTAAGACAAAGAGAAAGGTTTATGAGAGGGTAAAAAAATTATCCTCCCTTATTGATGCTTCATTAAAATGAAAAGAATAGTATCATCATTGGTTATATTTCAATTGGTATTTAGCCCTTTTAGCTTTGCAAAGATTACACCAAGTGAGAAGACAAAGAGGATAATTATAAAGCAGGGCGATACACTTTGGCATCTTGCAAAGATATATTGGGAAGACCCATTAAAATGGGAGGAATTTAAAAAATATAATAAATTCACAAACCCTGATCTTATTTACCCTGGTGAGGAACTGGCAATAGGCTATGAGGAAGCAAAGATGCTCCTTGATGTGCTAAAGGAGAAGAGGGAGACAATAAAGATGAGCATAGAAGAAAAGGATAAATATATTGATAAGATTATAGGAGAGATTAAAGGGCCTATTCCCTCTGAGACAGCAGAGCTAATCGCTGTAATGAAGGAAAAGATTACAGAGCTTGAAGGGGTTTTGAATAAAATACAGATAGAAAATAATTCCTTAAAAGAGGCTTTATCAGAGAAGGAGGCAGAGCTTGTTAAAACAATAAAAGAAAGGGATGATCTTGTAAAGAAAGAAAAGGATTTAACCTCGGCAATAGATGAGCTAAAGGCTTTGATAAAAGAAAAGGAAATAGAATTGGAATCCCAACGGCTTGAAATAGAAATGCTTAAATTAGAGAATAAAAGATTAACAAAGGAGAAAAACCAGATAAAGATATTTTCCTATTTTCTTTTGTCAGGCACAGCTATTGGCCTTATCC
>JBFMED010000079.1:0-2806 GCA_040753475.1 bacterium | reverse complement strand
CAAAATAAAACCAATTATTCAATTTTTTTATGTTGTTGCCCTCCTTAAAAATAATCCTTGCAAAAACTTTAATTCAAATTGTAAAATGTTACAATTAAAACTAGGAGGAAAAGATGAATAAAGACGAGATTATTTCTGCGATAGAAGGAATGAGTGTTCTTGAGCTTGCAGGCTTATTGAAGGAGCTTGAGGAAAAATTTGGGGTAAAAGCATCTGCTCCAATGATGGTTGGACAAGTAGGAGGAGGTGCAGCTCCTGCAACAGAAGAGAAGGAAGAAAAAACAACCTTTGATGTTTTCTTAACAAGCTTTGGTGACAACAAAATTCAGGTAATAAAGGAGATTAGAACAATCCTACCACTAGGCCTTAAGGAAGCAAAGGAATTAGTAGAAAGTGCTCCGTGCGAAATAAAGAAAGGGGTAGCAAAAGAGGAAGGAGAAGATATAAAGAAGAAATTAGAGGCTGTCGGCGCAAAGGTTGAGATAAAATAAAAAATTATTGCTTAAATCTTATATTTCTTTTCTAAAAGCTAATTAAAAATGAAATCTCTAACCTTATTCCTCTCTCTTTTTTTAATAGGCTGCGGCCAAAAGGAGGTGAAAAGAATGGAGGTTGAAAAAAAGGTTTGTATGATTGTTGCCTCGAGGGATTTTAGGGATGAGGAGTTTACAGAGCCAAAGAAAATATTTGAGGCAGCAAAAATAAAGGTGGTGGTTGCCTCATCAAGGCTTTCTCCCTCAAAGGGCTTTTTTGGCTCAATTGCAAACCCTGAAATTTTGGTAGAAAATGTTAAGGCAGATGAATTTGATGCGATTGTCTTTATCGGAGGCTCAGGTGCCCAAGAATATTTTAATAATCTTTCTGCCTTAAAGGTTGCAAAGGATGCCTTTGAGAAAGGTAAAATTGTAGCAGCAATCTGCATCGCACCCTCAATCCTTGCCAATGCCGGTGTTTTATCGGGAAGAAGGGCAACCGCATTTTCATCAGAAAAGGGTAATCTTATTAAAAAGGGTGCAATGTTTACCGGAGTTGATGTAGAAATAGATGGAAAGATAATAACCGCAGAGGGTCCAAGCTCAGCAGGAAAATTTGCAAAAACCATCCTCTCCCTCCTTTCAAAGTAATGGATTACGGATTAACCGAGGAGCAGCTGGCAATAAAGGAGCTTGCCAAGAAAATTGCTTGTGAAAAGATAAGACCAAAGGCAGCAGAGCTTGATGAAAGAGAGGAATTTCCTATAGAGATTATCAAGGATATTGCTCAAGCTGACCTTTTTGGCTTGTATATCCCAGAGGAATATGGCGGATTTGGCGGTGGATGCTTTGAGCTTTGCTTAGCCACAGAGGAATTTTCTAAGGCTTGTGCAGGTGTTGCGGTTTGCTTTGCCGCATCTGCTTTGGGTGCATATCCCATTGTTTTATACGGAAGTGAAAGCCAAAAAAAGAAATACCTTCCCGATATTGCTTCAGGAAAGAAACTAGCTGCCTTTGCTATAACAGAGCCAGATGCAGGTTCAGATGCAGGCTCTCTAAAGACATCTGCAACAAAAACAGAAGGTGGATATATTTTACAGGGAACAAAGCAATGGATAACCAATGGTGGAGAGGCAGAAATTTATACGGTAATTGCAATGACAGACAAAACAAAGGGCTCCCGCGGTGCATCCTGCTTTATCTTAGAAAAAGGAATGCCAGGTTTTGAATTTGGGAAAAAAGAAAAAAAGCTTGGGATAAGATGCTCGGCAACAAGGGAGCTTATATTTAAGGATTGCTTTGTTCCCAGTGAAAATTTAATCGCAAGAGAGGGGATGGGATTTATTGTGGCAATGAAAACCTTTGATAACTCAAGGCCTGGCATTGCCGCTCAGGCAATTGGCATAGCACAGGGGGCATTAGAGCTTGCTTTGAAGTATGCGAATGAAAGAATTCAATTTGGACAAAAAATCTCATCATTCCAAGGGATTCAATGGATGCTTGCCGATATGTCAACCAAGATTGAGGCAGCCCGTGCCTTAACCTATGCGGTCTGCCGAATGATTGATAAAGGGGAGAAGGATGTCTCAATGGAATCAGCAAGCGCAAAGCTATTTGCCTCAGATACCGCGATGGAAACGACCACAAATTGCCTTCAGATATTTGGTGGTTATGGCTATATGAGGGAATACCCCATTGAAAAGTATATGAGGGATGCAAAGATAACCCAGATATACGAGGGAACCAACCAGATTCAAAGAAATATCATTGCCTTAAAGCTTATTAAAGAGCTTGCTAAATGATGAATATCAGAAGACAGACAACAGGCATTCAGATAACAGACATTTTGAAACATTTTGAAACAGCTAAACACGTACGACTTCTTAGAGGGATTTTTTAAGGAGGATGGTAAAGGTTGTTCCTTCGCCTATTTTGCTTTTGACACTAATCTCTCCCTTATGGGCTTCAATTATTCGCTTTACCACACAAAGCCCAAGCCCGATGCCTCTTCCCTTTGTAGTAAAGAATGGCGAGAAGATCTTATCAAGGTCTTCTTCCTTTATTCCATAACCTGTATCAGCAATGTCTATTCCTGTAAAATCGCCCTTTTGATATGTTTTAATGGTTATTCTTCCACTTTAAAACTGTATTTATATCCTTATTAAAATAATACATTTACTATATTTTCTTGTCAATCTTTATCTTAATGTTAAGTTTTATTAGACAAAAAAGGCTTGTTTTTTTATAATATTTCTATGAGAAAGATAGCCCCTTTACTTTTTTCGCTCTTTATCTTTCCAGATATTAACTGGAATTTCCGAGTGCCATCCGGC
>JBFMED010000078.1:0-3031 GCA_040753475.1 bacterium | reverse complement strand
AAAGGCATATTATTGTTTTTGCACAAAGGAGGAGCTTGAGGCAAGGAGATATGAGGCATCTAAATTAGGCATCCCACCAGGATATGATGGAAAGTGCAGAAGCCTTACAAAAGAAGAAAGGGCTATTGAAGAAAGGGCTATTTTGGAAAAGAAAAGAAAACCAAGTATAAGATTTTCTGTTCCTGATTGTAAAATTGCATTTTCTGACCTTATCAGGGGAGAGCTTGAGTTTGATAGCAAGACAATATCGGATTTTATTATTATCCGCTCTGATGGGGTTCCAACCTATAACTTTGCCTGTGTTATAGACGATAGCCTTATGGAAATAACAGATGTTATAAGGGGAGAAGACCATATCTCAAACACACCAAAGCAAATCTTGCTTTATCAAGCCCTTGGTTTTAAAATCCCACAATTTGCCCATCTTCCCCTTATCTTTGGTCCTGATAAAACCCCTTTGTCCAAGAGGCATGGGGCAATGGATGTTCTCTCTTACAGAGAAAGGGGTTTCTTGCCAGAAGCAATGATAAACTATATCTCCCTCCTTGGCTTCTCAACCGAGGATAGCAAACAGATAATGAGCAAAGATGAGCTTATTTCTCTATTTTCTTTTGCAAGGGTTCAAAGAGGAGGTGCAATATTTGATCTGGATAAGCTTCTCTGGATGAACGCTGAGTATATAAAAGTAGAGAAAAAAGAGACCTTACTTACCCTTGCAAAAGATATTCTTGGTGAAAAACCAAAGGAATGGCAGGAAGCGATTATTGAGCTTTATAGAGAGAGGATAAAAACAATATCAGACCTTAAAAAAGAGGCTTCCTTCTTTTTGCAAGAAGAAATAGAGGTAGATAAAGAGGCAGAAGAGACAATCTTAAAAAAACCAGGTGTTATAGACAATTTGAAGGCTTCCCTAGATACCTTAAAAAACATTGAGCCATTTACAAAAGAGAAAACAGAGGAGGCTTTGCGAGAGCTTGCAAAAAGCCTTAATGTTAAAACAAAGGACATATTTCATCCAATCCGCGTTGCTGTAACAGGAAAGACTGTCTCTCCTCCCCTTTTTGATGTCCTTTCCCTACTTGGAAAGGAACTGGTATTAAAAAGGCTTAATTTTGCTATTTTCGGAAGGAAGGCCTAAATTCTGTACGTGTTTAGCTAAAGCTAAACATAATTGTAAATTGCAAACTCAAATATTTTCCTAAAGCTTTTTCCGAAATTTGCCGATATAAAAAAAGAATATTATGAAAAGGATAGTAATTGCTTGTCTAGTTCTTTCAGAAATATGTTTTTGTAAGATTACACCAAAGAATGGCGAAGATAAAATTGTTATCAAAAAGGGTGATACCCTTTGGAGCCTTGCCAGGAAATACTACAATGACCCAAACCTATGGCCAAAATTCAATGAATACAACCTTATCGATAATCCCGATATAATCCAGCCAGGGGAAAAACTTGCCATTGGAAAAGACCTTGCCCTTTCCCTTGCTAATGCTATGAGGGGAAGGATGAGGAGACTAGAAGTCGAAAAGGGAAGTTTAAGAGAAAAGATTTTGTCTTTAAAGAAAGAGATTGAGCTTCTAAAGGCAGGTTATGAGGAACAGATAGACGATTTAAGAAAACAGCTTCCTCAAGATGAGGAGATGAGGTTAAGGCATCAGGCAGAGATTGAGGTAATGGAGAATGAAATTTTGCTTCTTCAGGATGAGATAAATAGCTCTAAAGAGCAAATAGGAAGCCTTTCTTTATCTTTAGAAGCAAGGATAAAGCAGATAAAGGAAAAGGGGAAGGAGATAGAAGGGAAGGAGGATGAAATCAGGCTGTTGGAGGAAAAATTGTCCTTAAGGGATGAAGAGATTGTCATGCTTAATACAGGAATATTTGAGCTTGAGGAAAAATTAAAGCAAGCAGAGGAAGAAATTAGGGAAAGGGATAAAAGGATCAAAGAATTAAGGGATGAAAAGGGGCTATATACAGACCTCTCCCATTTCCTTATATTTGCTTTATTCTCAGGCATCTTTGCTATAGGTGTGATTGACTAAAATCAAAAAACTTCGTAATTTGAATTTGTCCCTTACTTACATCTGAACGCTTACAAATTTCTGAAGAAAAATGGGGATGTCCGATGCCTCTCTAGGACCTACAATCACCTCCCAGTTTTTCAATTCCTCCTCAACCTCGCCCTTTATTCCTGCAACATAGCCTGGGATAATAATTCTTCTGTGAGAAATTTTTTCCTCTATCTTGCTTCTCTTTACAAAGGCTGCGATAAGCTCGCCATTAAATTTTCCCGCAGACCAGGATGTTAGGGTTGAAAGACCCCCTGTGTCCATAATCATAAGGTGGGTTGGAACCTTTGAGGCATCTATCTCACCCTGGACAATAAAGTATGTCAGGGAGAAATTTGTTGTAATACAAACAGGCGATTTCTCATCAGGACCATTTATTTCATAGATTTTTTCCTCAATTGCCATTGGTCTTTGTGGGTCTGTATAGATGTTTAAAGAGAGGACAAGGAGGGGAAATAATGATTCGGCAAAAAGGTCTGATAAGACAATAATCCCTCCATATTTTATGATAAATGTTGCCGCATATAATGCCTCTTTCATTGGGTCATCTGTTAATCTATAGGGAAAGGTAATCGTTGGAAATCCAAAGGGTCTAAATTTTGAAATTAGGGCTTGCCTCCTTATAAATACATTGTAATAGAATGCCTCCTTTATTGTCTTTGGGCTTGAGTCAAGGACAATATCCTTTATTCCAAGTGATATGAGCTTTTCTGTCAAAGAGGAGAGGCAATCCAGGCCATCTCCCTTTGCAACAAGGGGAAGGCTATATTCCTTGGAAATAGATGCTATTTCATCTATATTGTTTTGGTTTGCAGAATAAAGGAGGGGCCTTCTTTCCTTCGTGATTTCAATTGCGGCTTTTAAGGCATCCATATCTTGCGAGGAAAGACAAAGAATGCCGTTAGATTCTTTCATTGTATAAGAAACCAATTCTAAAAATTTTTCCTTATTGTTTGATGAATTTT
>JBFMED010000077.1:0-12702 GCA_040753475.1 bacterium | reverse complement strand
ACTGGCTTGGCGCAGGGAAATCCGCCCCATAGCCCAACCCCGCCAAAATCAGCCAGCACAAAACCTTTCTCATTCGTGACAATTCGTGCTACATTCGTGTCCATATGTTTGCAAACTTCCTTGTCTTATTAACACATACATAAGAATACACCAACCCTTAGCCTTTTTGCAATCAAAAAGATAAAACCAGCAATGGAAGGAATGCGGATTGGGGAATAAGGATAGCCCGGAGGAGGGCAATGCCTCATCCCTGCCCATTCGTAGGACAGACGTGTTCAGAGGGAAATAACACAAAGCCTTTTGTAAGATTTGCCCCGATACTTACAAACAAAAAAAATTTGTTGACAAGATTTGTATTTTTTATTTATCATAGATAAATATTTTAAAAAGGGGGGTGAAAGAATGTTAGCAAGGTTGTTATTGGTAATGATAATGGGGTTAGGCTTAATCCTTTCCTCTGGTTGCTGTCCTCCAAAAGAAGCACCTATTGAAACACCATCGGTAGAAGAACCAGCACCACTAGAAGAGGCACCAGCAGAAGAAGCACCAGCAGAAGAGGCACCAGCAGAAGAAGCACCAGCAGAAGAGGCTGCACCATAAGGAGAAGCTATACCTAAAGAAAAGGTAAGAAAACCTTAAGGTTTAGAGAGAGGAGAAGAAAATTCTCCTCTCTTTTTTTAAGAAAAGAAGGAAAGAAGGGAAGAGAGCCTTTTTTTTAGCTCTTTTCTTTCAATAATCATATCAATAATTCCATGGGAAAGGAGGAATTCTGCTCTCTGGAAGCCCTCGGGAAGCCTTTGTCTGATTGTCTGCTCTATAACCCTAGGACCTGCAAAGCCAATCAATGCCTTTGGTTCAGCAATAATAACATCACCAAGAAATGCAAAGGAGGCAGAGACCCCTCCTGTGGTTGGATCTGTTAAAACAGAGATAAAAAAGCCACCCCTTTTCTTAAAAAGGAATATGGCACCCGCTGTTTTTGCCATTTGAAAAAGGGAAACCATACCCTCCTGCATCCTTGCACCGCCAGAGCTAGAAAAAATAATAAGGGGAAGGGAAAGCTCTATAGCCTTTTCTGTAAGCAAGGCTATCTTTTCACCAACCACAGAACCCATACTTCCTCCCATAAAGGAAAAATCCATAATAGCAATAGCCACATCCCTTTTATCTATCTTTCCAAAACCACAAACAATAGCATCAGAAAGCCCTGTTTCCTTTTCTGCGCTCTTAAGCCTTTCTTCATAAGGCTTTATATCCTTAAATTTTAAGAAATCCATAGGCAATATATCAGAAAAATCCTCCTTGAATGACTTTTTATCAAGGATTATCTTTATCCTCTCCTTTGGTTTTAGCCTGAAATGAAAGTTGCATTTTGGACAGACGCAAAGGTTTCTTTCCAGCTCATTTTTATAGAGCAGATTAGAACAGCCCTCGCATTTTATCCAAAGCTCATTTGGAGGGTTAATTTGAGAGGGTTTGAATGTAAGGGTTGTGTATTTTGGTTTTCTAAATAATGTCATTTAGAAAGAGAAAAGTTAAAAAAGTTTGTTATCTCAGCGCTCACTATTATCTCTTTCTCATCATCCTTAAATCCAGAAAGGCTTGCTTTTAATGTATGCCTTCCTGGGCTTATCACAAATTCCCTGATTGGCGTCTTTCCTATTAGCCTTCCATCAAGGAATATATCAGCCTGCGATGGAATTGATGTAATAAAGCAAGATCCAGGGCCTCCTGTCATAGGTTGTTGTTTTGGCTTTTCTTTTATTATAAGAGGAAATTCTCTTTTTAGATAAGGCTCTTCTGGAAAAGAAGGGACAACAGGTGCTTCTACCTTTACTTTCTCTTTAAAACTTTCAATTGCCCTTTTAAGCTCAAGGATAGAAGCTGATTCTATTGTTTTTTCTTCTCTTTTTGCAGGTACAGAAGGAACAATCCATTTTTCTTCCTTTATTTTATATGGAATAACCCCCTTTTCTTCCCTCTGACTTCCGACTCCCTGACTCCCTGACTCCCGACTCTCTGACCCTCTGACCCTCTGACCCTCTGACTTCTTCAAGGACGCCATTATTTTCGTTCTCTGATTTGGCTCAACAAATGTTATCCCATTCCAATCAAAATAGCCATTTTTTCTTATTGTTATCCTGCAAGGCTTCCAGGGAGATACTGCCTTAAGGATAAGAGGGGTTTTCCCACAATTCCCGCCATTAAATAAAACACATCCTCTCCTTGGAATTGAATCAATAAAGATGCTTCCTAAAATAGGTGTAAGACAGACAAAAACCGTCCTTGCCTCTTCTGGTTTTATCTCTATTATCTTTGCAAATTTAGAGAAACCATCCTTTTGCACCCTTATTGAATGTGTGCCTGATAAAAGGAGGTAAGGCATCTTGGCTATCCTGGCTCCATCAATATATATTAGGGCATCTTTAGGCTCTGTTTTTACTATAACGCTCCCTGTGCCAGTTATAATTTCCTCCTTAACCTCTTCTTTTATCTCTGGCTCAAGGGTTGGTGTAATATCTATAGGTTTTCTTGATGTAACACTAATTACACTTATATAAGGCTTAAAGCCCTCTTTTTCTATTCTTATATTATGGTCGCCAGATGAGAGCTTCTTAATTGTAATGGGTGTCTTTCCCTTAATAATATCATCAACAAATAAATCGCATTCAGATGGATTTGAGCTTACCCTGAGATCACAGGATGGCTTAAATATTTTATTAACCACATTAAGATTGACAAGGTTTATAATGGGCTTTAAGGAATCTTTCAAATAATTCTTCCCAAAATAGGCCCCTCCTCCTATTATTCCACCAAGGAGACACCCAATAAATACAATCTTAATAAGCCTTAAATACTTTTTTGTTTTCTTTGGACGCTTTTCTAATATCTCTTCTTCCTCAGGTGCTTCTGGTATCTCTGCAAATTCCTCTTCCTCTTCTTCCTCTACCTTAATAGGCTCTTTTGGCAAAGAAACGCCCTTTTCTTCTTCATCCAGCTTTGCAAGGATTTCCTCTATTTTCTCATCAGAAGGCCTTATTTCTGGTTTTTCCTTTTCTGGATAGGGTTCTACTTCCTCCTTTTCAAAGGTCGGTATAGGCACCTCAAATGTTGGTTGTGGCTCTTCTTTAGGTTCCTCAAAGGCTGGTAAAGGGGGTTCTTTTTCTGTTAATGGCACCTCGTAACTCGGCACATAAGGCTCCTTTTTTGGCTCCTCGTAGATTGGGAGGGGCTCTTCGGATTTTTTCCCCTCCTCCATCCCATTTAAAAACTCCCTTGCCAGCCTTTCTACTACATCCTCATCCCTTTTTTCTTCTTCCATTTAAAACATTATAGTTTTAAAAATAATTTTTGTCTAGTTATTTTTTATTACTCTCAATATAGAGGAAACATAGAGGAAACAAAAGGAATAACTGCTTTGTCTGGAGAGCCTGGATTTTTTGCAATTAAAGAAACAATCTTTGAGCCAATGATTATGCCATCCACCAAATCTTTTATTTCCCTTACATGGGAAGGTTCTGATATGCCAAACCCAACACAAATGGGCTTATTGGATAACCTTTTTATCCTTAAAATCTCTATCCCAAGGCTTTTTGAAAGCCCCTCCCTTATCCCTGTTACACCAAGCAAGGAGACATAATAAATAAATCCAGAAGATTCCCTATTGACCATTTTTATCCTTTTCTCTGTGCTGGTTGGAGCAAGGAGGTAGATTAAGGAAATGCCATTTTTTGATAAAAGGTTTCTTAAGGGTTTTCCCTCTTCTACTGGAAGGTCTGGAACAATTAAGCCATCAATCCCGGCAGATTTTGCATCATCGGCAAAATTAGAAAGCCCATATTTATAGATAGGGTTATAATAGCTTAAAAAAACAAGGGGGATTTCTGTTTTTTTTCTTAAATTTAAAACAAAAGAGATTGCCTTTCTTAACGAAACCCCCTGTTTTAATGCCCTATTACAAGCGCTCTGGATTATTGGCCCATCCGCAATAGGGTCGGAAAATGGAATGCCGAGTTCTATTATCCCACACCCAGCCTTTTCTAAAGAAAGAATAAGCCTTCCTGTCCATTCCAATGACGGATCTCCGCAAGTAATGTATGGAATAAGCAGAGGTCTTTCTCTCTCCCTAAACGCCCTTTCTATTCTATTCATCCTTATTTCTACTCCTGACCCCCGACTCCTGACCCCTGACTTTTATTGCCACTTCCTCCACATCCTTATCCCCCCTTCCCGAGAGATTGATAATGATAATTTTATCTTTAGAAAGCTTTGGGGCAAGCTTTGCACAATAGGCAATGGCGTGAGCAGATTCTAATGCGGGAATTATTCCCTCTATTTCAGATAAAAGAAAAAATGCGCTCAAAGCCTCTTTATCGCCTATAGATACATACTCTGCCCTATTTTTTTCTTTATAAAAGCTATGCTCAGGCCCTACCCCTGGATAATCAAGCCCTGCTGCAATTGAATAGGTCTCTTTAATTTGACCATTATTATCTTGCAGAAGGTATGAAAGGCATCCATGCAAAACACCCCTTTCACCCTTTCCTAAAGATGCCGCACCAATTGCCTCAACGCCAATAAATTTTACTTTTGTCCTATAAAAAGGGTATTGTTTATCTTATGGGCTCCGGTATGGCATAGGTCTTCCCTCTTTAAAAATAATTTTTGTCTAGTTATTTTTTATTACTCTCAATATAGAGGAAACATAGAGGAAACAAAAGGAATAACTGCTTTGTCTGGAGAGCCTGGATTTTTTGCAATTAAAGAAACAATCTTTGAGCCAATGATTATGCCATCCACCAAATCTTTTATTTCCCTTACATGGGAAGGTTCTGATATGCCAAACCCAACACAAATGGGCTTATTGGATAACCTTTTTATCCTTAAAATCTCTATCCCAAGGCTTTTTGAAAGCCCCTCCCTTATCCCTGTTACACCAAGCAAGGAGACATAATAAATAAATCCAGAAGATTCCCTATTGACCATTTTTATCCTTTTCTCTGTGCTGGTTGGAGCAAGGAGGTAGATTAAGGAAATGCCATTTTTTGATAAAAGGTTTCTTAAGGGTTTTCCCTCTTCTACTGGAAGGTCTGGAACAATTAAGCCATCAATCCCGGCAGATTTTGCATCATCGGCAAAATTAGAAAGCCCATATTTATAGATAGGGTTATAATAGCTTAAAAAAACAAGGGGGATTTCTGTTTTTTTTCTTAAATTTAAAACAAAAGAGATTGCCTTTCTTAACGAAACCCCCTGTTTTAATGCCCTATTACAAGCGCTCTGGATTATTGGCCCATCCGCAATAGGGTCGGAAAATGGAATGCCGAGTTCTATTATCCCACACCCAGCCTTTTCTAAAGAAAGAATAAGCCTTCCTGTCCATTCCAATGACGGATCTCCGCAAGTAATGTATGGAATAAGCAGAGGTCTTTCTCTCTCCCTAAACGCCCTTTCTATTCTATTCATCCTTATTTCTACTCCTGACCCCCGACTCCTGACCCCTGACTTTTATTGCCACTTCCTCCACATCCTTATCCCCCCTTCCCGAGAGATTGATAATGATAATTTTATCTTTAGAAAGCTTTGGGGCAAGCTTTGCACAATAGGCAATGGCGTGAGCAGATTCTAATGCGGGAATTATTCCCTCTATTTCAGATAAAAGAAAAAATGCGCTCAAAGCCTCTTTATCGCCTATAGATACATACTCTGCCCTATTTTTTTCTTTATAAAAGCTATGCTCAGGCCCTACCCCTGGATAATCAAGCCCTGCTGCAATTGAATAGGTCTCTTTAATTTGACCATTATTATCTTGCAGAAGGTATGAAAGGCATCCATGCAAAACACCCCTTTCACCCTTTCCTAAAGATGCCGCACCAATTGCCTCAACGCCAATAAATTTTACTTTTGTCCTATAAAATGGATAGAACAACCCAATAGAATTAGAGCCTCCACCCACGCAGGCAATAAGATAATCGGGAAGCCTTTTTTCTATTTTTAAAATCTGTTTTTTTGCCTCAATCCCAATTATAGATTGAAAATCCCTGACCATCATCGGATATGGATGTGGTCCAACCACAGAGCCAAGCACATAATATGTATTTTTGACATTAGTAACCCAATCCCTCAATGCCTCATTTATTGCATCCTTAAGGGTTTTTGAGCCACTTGCCACAGGATTTACCTTTGCACCAAGCATTTCCATCCTAATAACATTCGGCTTCTGCCTCCTTATATCCTCTGTTCCCATATAGACCTCACATTTTAAGCCAAGCATAGCACATGCGGTTGCGGTTGCAACGCCATGCTGACCTGCGCCTGTTTCGGCAATTATCCTCTCCTTTCCCATTTTCTTTGCCAAAAGAACCTGACCAAGGGTATTGTTTATCTTATGGGCTCCGGTATGGCATAGGTCTTCCCTCTTTAGATAGAGCCTTGCACCATCAAGCTTTTTGGTAAGCTTTTCTGCAAAGTATAATGGGGTTGGTCTTCCTACATAAACAGAAAGCAATCTTTTTAGCTCATTCTGAAATCCCTTGTCTTTTTTTGCCTTTAAATATGCCTCAAGAAGCTCATCCAAAGCAAAGATAAGGGTTTCAGGAACAAACCTTCCGCCGAAGCCATTGAAATATCCCTTTTTATTAGGAAGCTTTTGCATTTTTTTATAAACCCTCCACCTCAATTTTGACTTTTGACTTTTTTTACAAATTCCTCCATCTTCTTATAGTCTTTTTTTCCTGGATATTCCTCAATCCCTGAGCTTACATCCACCGCATAAGGATTTACCGCTTTTATTGCTTCAAAGACATTATCTGGATTAAGCCCACCGGACAAAATAACCCTTCCTTTTTTTACCAGGTCCTTTGCAATTTCTAAGCTATATGGTTTTTCTTTTTTATCAAGCAGCCAGGTTATTCCTTTGTATTCTTCTATCTTTTTGGTATCATAATCATCATCTATCCTAAATGCCTTGATAACCCTTGGAAATTCAAGGCAATATGAAAATGGCTCTTTCCCATGGAGTTGAACAATATCAATTCCGCAATATGCCGCAATCTTTTTTACCTCTTGGATATCAGCATCAACAAAGACACCAACCGTTGTCGTAAATAAAGGAACATCTTTTATTATTTCTTTTGCCCTTTCTGGCTCTATAAACCTTGGAGAGCCTTTATAAAATATAAAACCTAAGGCATCTACACCAAGTTTTATCGCAAGTTCTACATCCTCCTTTTCCTTTAATCCACATATCTTAATCTTTGGCATAGTTGCTTGCTACCTTTACCTTTCCCTTTTTCTTTAGCCAATCATACCAATCGCCTAGGATCCTATCCCTCTTTTTTTGCGATGCAAAAGAGGCAATCTCCTTTTGCTCATCTTTAAACCTTTTTTCATCAGGAGGTAAGAATTTATTAACCCTTATGATATGAAAACCAAACCCTGTCTTTGTTACGGTGGAAACCTCATTTTCCTTTAAAGAGAAGATAACCTCGGAAAGCTCAGGGGCAATAAACCTTCCATAGGCTACCTCGCTGTTTAATTTCTCAAGCAAATCCCTGTTTTCCTTTGTATCGGTTCCCGAAAGGACAAGTTTTGGAATTATTCCAATCCTTCCTTGATACCTTTTTGAAGAGCTACCATTGGAATAAAGGGAAACCGCATTTTCAAATGTCAAAGTCCCTCCTTTTATCTTTTCTAAAACAAGGTCTGCCTGCTTTGAGGCACTCCCTATAGCACTATCTTCATTTCTTAATTCCTTCCTTATCTCATCCTCTGCCTCTTTTAATGTCTTTGGGACATCAGGCTTTTTCTCCTCGCATTTAATAATATGATAGCCAAATCTTGTCTTTACAATATCAGATACCTTTCCAGGCTCTAATGCGTATGCTGCCTTTTCAAAATCAGGATCCATCCTTCCTGGACCAAAAAATCCTAAGTCTCCACCGTTAACCTTTGATGGACAATCTGAATTATTTTTGGCAAGCTCGGAAAAATCAGCACCACCTCTTAGCTGCTGCATAATGGAGGAAATTCTATTTTTCGCTGCATCGTCTTGCTCCTTTGTTGGTTTGGGAGGCAAGAAAACAAGGATGTGCCTTGCCCTTATATCCCCTGGCTTTTTGTAATTATCCTTAAATTCATCGTATTGCTCCTTTATTCTTTTAGAAGAAACATAAAAAGCAGGGTCAATAAGGATATGGGAGACATCTGCCTGCTTATAATTCTCATCAAAAAACTCCCTAATCTCAAGACCTGTAACATCAATTGGGTCACAAACAATGCTTTCCATCTTTGAGATCAAAAGCTCATCCCTTACTTCGTTCTCTTTGTCTCTCCAATATGCTGAATTCCAGACCTTTCTTGCCTGCTGATATGTAGCATCATCGGGAAATGAAAGCCGCATTGCCTGAATTACCTCTTTATCTGTTACAGAAAGACCCATCTTCTTTGCCTCTTTAAATAAAAGCTTTCTCTTTATTACCTCATCCAATGCCCTTTTATCAAGGTCAGGAAGCATAGATTCATCAAAATCCTTAAACCTTTGTTTATACCTCTCTACTATCCTTCCCTTTGATTCCCTATACTCAATCTCTGTAATCTCCTTTCCATCTATTGAGCCATATAAAGGCTCCTTGCTTTTATACTGGCTTCCTGTCTGTCTCATTCCCCAGCTTATGAATATTGTTCCAATCACAAAGCTTATCATCAAAGCCCAAAATATTGGTTTTGCCTTTCTCCTTAATACCCTTATCATAGCCTAAAGATTACCTTTGTACATCTCCTCGTGTCAAGGATTTTCTAGGGGAATAAAAATAAAACTATTGACAAATCTTTTTAAAATGATAAAATAAGGGATGTATTAGTGATTTTAAGATTTAGAAATTTTTGCTTAGGATATTGTTTTAAATCTTAAATCATAAATCTTAAATCCTAAATACTAAGAATGGATATAGACCTTCAGCTATTTGCAAGCCCGGAGGATGAAGGCCGCACAGAGGAGCCAACACACCGGAGATTAGAAAGGGCAAGAAGGAGGGGTCAGGTTGGAAGGACAGCCGAGCTTTCTCCAACCATTATAACCCTTGCTACATCTATTCTTTTATTATTGATTGGATTGTGGATATTCTCGTCATTATTGCAATTTCTCTATTCCTCAATTGCAAGGATAAATTCAGATAACCTTACCTCAGAAACCCTTTATTTAATCTTCATCGCAATGGTCGCAGATTATCTAAAGATTACAATTCCCATTATGGCTTGTGCATTCTTTGTCTCTATTTTCTCTGAAGCTTTGCAAACAGGGCTTTATTTTTCCTACCAGGCACTATCCTTTGATCTATCAAAGGTAGGGCTTAATCTTGGAAGGATATGGCAAAGAATTGTTCCCTCTGTAAAAACGCTCATTGAATATGCAAAGGCAATATTTAAAATTTGTGTTATCTCATATTTTGCTTGGAAAACAATAAGCTCCCATTATGAGGAGATAATTTTTACTATGTCAGGCGAGATATTCTCAAGCTTTTTCTTAATCGCCAGGCTCTCTTATGATATTATGATAAAATCTGCAATCTTTCTTGCCATTATGGCTGTTCTTGATTACCTATATCAGAGGTATGAATACAAAAGGCAGCTGAAAATGACAAGGTATGAGCTAAAGGATGAGATAAAGCAGATGGAGGGAGACCCATTGGTGAGGGCAAGAATTCGCGAGCGTCAGAGGCAGATGGCAGCAAGGAGGATGATGGAAGAGGTAAAGAAGGCTGATGTTGTAATAACAAACCCAACCCATATTGCCATTGCCATTAGATACGATTCAAGCTCTATGTCCGCACCAATGGTGGTTGCTAAAGGAGAGAGCTTTATTGCAGAAAAGATTGTAGCAATAGCAAAAGAACATAATGTCCCAATTGTTGAGAATAAACCATTGGCTGAGGCACTCTATAGGGCTGTTCAGATAGGAAGCGAGGTGGGAGCAGAATTTTACCAGGCAGTAGCCGAGGTATTAGCCTTTGTTTGGAAATTGAAGAAGAAATAATATGGAAAGAGCACCACAGTCAAGCTGGACACAGAGGATGGATTTGCTGGTTGCTGTATTTATCCTTTGCATCATTGCGATGATGATTATTCCCCTTCCACCATTGCTTATTGACATCCTTATTGCCGGAAACATTATGCTTTCCATAATGGTTATCTTGACAGTAATGTATATCGCAAAGGCAATAGACTTTTCTGTATTTCCATCCTTGCTTCTTATGGCAACCATATATCGGCTTGCCCTTGAGGTCTCAACCTCAAGGCTTATCCTTTTAGGTGAGGGTGGAGAGATAGGCATAGTAAAGACATTTGGCTCATTTGTTGTGGGAGGGAATTATATTGTTGGAATAATTATATTTGCCATTCTTACTGTGGTCCAACTCCTTGTCATTGTTCGTGGGACAACCAGGGTTTCTGAGGTTGCTGCAAGGTTCACCCTAGATTCTATGCCGGGAAAGCAAATGGCCATTGATGCCGACCTTAATGCTGGCTATATCACCGAGGAAGAGGCAATAAAAAGAAGGCAGGAGATAAGGAAGGAGGCAGATTTTTATGGTGCGATGGA
Organism: bacterium; assembly: GCA_040753475.1. Classification (GTDB taxonomy): domain Bacteria; phylum UBA9089; class UBA9088; order UBA9088; family UBA9088; genus JBFLYE01. Next base: position 2,105 of record JBFMED010000077.1, on the reverse strand, counting down.
TGGGGCAGCTAAATTTGTTCAAGGCGATGTTATCGCCGCAATTGTCATTATCATCATAAACATTATTGGAGGGCTAGTAATTGGCGTTATTGTAAGACATGAGCCATTAGGTGATGCGATTAGGGCATATACCACATATACCATTGGATGTGGCCTTTCTGCCCAAATCCCTGCATTCCTTATCTCAACCGCTACAGGCATCCTTGTCTCAAGAACATCGTCTGAATTCTCATTGGGCTCTGATGTTATAAGGCAGATTACATCGCAGAGGCAGGCTTTGTGGATTACTGGGGGTGCATTATTCCTCCTTTCCTTTACCCCCCTTTCAAGGCTTCCTTTACTTACCCTTGCTTGCTTTTGTGCCTTATTAGGCTATATAATGACAAAGAAAGAGGTAAAAAAGAAAAAAGAGGAGGAATTGCAAAAGAAAAAGCAAGAGCTTGAGAGGGTGAAGAAGCCAGAGGCGGTTACATCGCTTCTTTTGGTTGATCCAATGGAGCTTGAGATAGGCTATGGCTTAATTCCCTTTGTTGACCCTGAACAGGGAGGGGATTTTTTGGATAGGATAACTATGATTAGGAGGCAGGCTGCATTGGAGCTTGGAATTGTTGTTCCTCCTATAAGAATCAGGGACAACATCCAAATTCCAAAGAACGAATACATTATTAAAATAAGGGGAACAGAGATAGGAAGGGGCTCTCTTAAGCCAGAACACTTCCTTATTATGGGAGATAGGGATATGAGTAAAATAGAAGGAGAGCAAACCACAGAGCCAACCTTTGGTATGCCTTGCAAATGGATAAAAAATGAGGATAAAGAGCTTGCTGAAGAACAGGGATTTACCATTGTTGACCCTGCCTCGGTGATGGCTACACATTTAACTGAGGTGATAAGGAAGTATTCTACCGACCTGCTTGGAAGGCAGGAGGTAAAAAGCCTGGTAGATAATGTGAAGGAAAAGTACCCAAGCTTGGTAGATGAGCTTATTCCAGAAACCTTAAGCCTTGGTGAGCTTCAAAAGGTTTTGCATAGCCTCCTTTCTGAGAGGGTTGGAATAAGGGATATGGTAACCATCCTTGAGACATTGGCTGATTGGGCATCTAAAACAAAGGAGATTGCCTTTCTTACAGAGAAGGTAAGACAGGCCCTTTCAAGGCAGATAACCCATCAGCATCAGACACCCGATGGAAGGCTTTTGGTTATTACAATTAAGCCAAAGCTTGAGGAGAGAATAGCAGCATCCATTATAAAAACAGAGGATGGAGAGAAGGCTAATATTTCACCCCAAGAGACAAATGCCCTATTAAAATCCATTCAAGAGGCAATAGGTAAAGGGGGTGCATATCAGCCTGTCCTCCTTACATCGTCAAGGATAAGAAGATGCTTTAGGAATATTATAGCACCATATATTCCATTTATTTCTGTCCTTTCTTATGATGAGATAGAGGTTGGGGTTAAGGTTACATCAATTGGGATGGTGAGTGTATGATTTAGGATTTAGAAATTTAAGATTTAGGATTTTATTATAAAGGAAAATAAAAATAAACATATACAAATTGCAAATTGTAATTTTAAATGGTAAAATAAAGGTAAGATGATGAAATATAAGACATATGTGGCTCCCACCCTACAGAGGGCTTTATTGCAAATGGCCCTTGACCTGGGCAAGGATGCCCTTTTGGTAAGCCACAGGAATGTTAGAAAGGGCGGCATATTCGGGATATTTGGAAAGAAGATGATTGAGGTAACCGCAGCCCTTCCCTTTACATCAAAACCGAAGCCAGAAAAACTCCAAGTTCAAACATTACAGCCACAAACTCCTACTTACCAGCCAGAGGTTGAAAGTTATCAACCCCAAATTCCAATTCCCGAACGCCGGAACCCGAATATCCAGCCACAGCCCCAAATTCAGCCAGATGTAAGTATAATAGGCATTATTCAAAAGGAGCTTTCCGAGATAAAACAGAAAATGACAACCATTATGGAGGAAAGAAGCATTATAAAATTCCCAGGAAAGTCACAGGAAGCATATATGAGGCTCATTAACAATGATGTTGAAAAGGAGGTTGCAGAGAAAATAATTAAACAGATAGTAGCTGAGGCAC
>JBFMED010000076.1:0-4151 GCA_040753475.1 bacterium | reverse complement strand
TCCTCTATCTCAACATTGACATAATCATTGAATAGAGATATAGAATAATCGCCAAAAAGCCCATATTTAAAGAGGATTTCCTCAATATCACCTACATTGTAAAGGCTCTCCTTAATTTTTATAGAAAGCTCATACCTTCCGTGTGGAATGATATTCTTGGAAAATCCATAAGCACAGGGTTCTGTATCACTTATGGTTACAAGGTCATCCAATAAATACCTGACAAATGGGGTTGATCTCTTTACAAGGTTTGTGATAACAAGCCTTCCCTTTCCTGTTTCTCCAATGTATTCTAAATTTTCATCAAATAGCTCACAGTAGTATGCAGGTAAAATGTGCTTATTTCCACAGGGGCAGGTTAGGGTAAAAAATCCCTCAACCGTAGCATAGGTATTGATATGGTTAATCCCAAAATGCTCCTTAATCCTTAAAACACGGGAATCTGAGCAAAGCTCTGCGGTTGAGAGAAGAAGCTTAAGGTTTTTTAAGACGCTATCATATTCCTTTGGATAATCCTCCTTTATAATCCACATCCAGGAGAGAAAATCTATCGGCGTTCCACAAATAATAGATGGCTTAAGCCTTGTAATAGCTTTGGCAATACGCTCGGGTGGGCCAATGGTTGAGCGTGAGCCAACATTACAAACCAATGCACCATTTTTTACCAGAAGGTCGGCAAAAGATGCACCGGCAATGGTAAATTCAAGGGTTAAGCCATTGACAGAGGTTCTATTTTCCCTTATGATTTCCTTAAGTGCCTTGTTGTAAGGTGAAATCAGGGAAAGAAGGTATGCTCCCATAAATTCCTTTTCTGTATAGAAGGATGGTGTGGGAGAGCCAGAAGAACCTGTTGTCTCTCCATACCACATTACCTTGTTTTTAAGCCTTTTGCTTAACAGGTCATAGGGAGATACCTCTTTTATTGCCTCCTTCTTTGCCAATGGAAGGCTTTTAAAATCAAGAGGCTCTTTTCCGTAGAGATTTTTATAAAAATTTGTATTAAAATAGGCATATTTTGCCATTTCTAATGGCTTAAATGCCTTTCTCTTAAGAAGCCATAACAAGGCTTTTCTCTTTATTTTATCCTTCATTGCAGACCTCAAAGAAATTGGAAAGGAGCTTTTTTCCCTCAATGGTTAGAATGGATTCAGGATGGAATTGGACGCCAAATATTGGATATTTCCTATGTTTTATCCCCATAATCTCATCCTCTTTTGTCTTTGCGGTAATTTCTAAACAAGAAGGGATAGAAGAAGGGTCAATAATTAAGGAATGATACCTGGTTGCTATAAAAGGATTTGGAATGCCTTTAAAGATAAATTTGCCATCGTGAAAAATTTCTGATGTCTTTCCATGCATAAGCCTAGCTGCACCTATTATCTTTCCTCCAAACACCTCACCAATACACTGATGACCAAGGCATACACCAAGTATGGGAATTTTTCCCTTGAATTCCATTATAACATCCTTTGATATTCCAGCATCATCTGGCCTTCCTGGCCCAGGTGAAATTACAATAGAAGATGGAGAAATTTTTTTTATTCCTGAAAGAGAAATCTTGTCATTTCTTATAACCTCAATCTTCTTTTTCATCTCTCCAATATATTGGACAAGGTTATAGGTGAATGAATCGTAATTGTCGATAACAAGAACCATATTAAAAGATATGTACGTGTTTAGCTACCCTATAGCTAGGCACAAAGGGGCAAAGGCACAAAGAAAGCAAGTAACAAATAAACTCTGTGCCTCTGTGCCTTAAGTGCCTGTTTCCCATTTTATTCTCACCTAGCTAAACACATACAAAGATATTTTTTCATCCTTAAATTTTCCAATTAGTTATTTTCCTTTTCTTCGGTTTTTTTTTCCGCTATTCTTTTTATTGCCTCATTTGTAATATCAAAGGAATCCTCTCCATAGATTATGCTATCCTTATCAAGCACCAAATCTATCTTTTTCTCCTTTGCAATTTGGGAGATAATGCCTTTTATCTTTGCATTTATAGAATCCTCAAGCTCCTTTCTCTTTTTTGCCAGATTCTCTGTTGCCTCTTGTTTATACATTTGATATTCTTCCATCTTTGCCTGTATGGTTGCCTCTTTTCTCCTCTTTGCCTCCTCTGAAATGGGTTTCTCAAGCTCATCTTGCAAAGCAAGGATTTCCTTTTCCTTTATCTTTATCTCAAGATTTCCCTTCTCAATCTCCTTTTGCAATATCTCCCTTGCCTTCACTGTATCAGGATGGCTATCAAATGCCTTTTGTGCATCAATAAAGGAAATATTTATCCCCCAAATTGGCATTACACCCAAAATCCCTATTAAAATTAGTTTTCTCATTTCTTTTCTCCTTTTATTTTTTTTATCACCCTATCTGCAACCTCTGTTATTGAAAGGGCTGATGTGTCAATTACATAGTCAGCTGCCTCTTTATACAAAGCAAGCCTTGCTCTCAATATCCTTTTTATGGCAGATATAGGGTCATCTACCGAAAGGAGAGGCCTTTGTTTATCGCCTTTAATCCTTTCATATATCACATCTCCCTTTGTTTTAAGGAAAAATATTGTTCCATTCTTCCTTAAATTCTCTACATTGTCCCAATTAAGGACAACCCCTCCGCCCGTTGCAATCACGCATCCGTCAAAATTTGATACCTCAGATATCACCTCCTTTTCCTTTTCTCTAAAGTATTTCTCTCCCTTTTCTTTAAAAATTTTTTTTATTTTCATTTTTTCCCTTTCCTCTATTATATCATCTGTGCTTATGTATTTCATATTTAAAATTTTAGAAAGATAAGTTCCCACAGAGCTTTTTCCCGAACCCATAAAACCTATCAAAACGATATTACCATTTAACATTAAATTGCCTTTTCTTCCCACCCTTTTCGGTAAAACAGAGAAACCCCTGTTTTTTACCAAGCTCATATATCTTTTTTGTTATCTCTACATCGTATTTGCAATATTCTATAAGCTTAGGAATATTGCCCTCCTTCCACCATTTAATGGCATCCAGACCAGAACCCTTCTTTTCCTTCTTAAGGTTTGCCTTTGCAAGGTTGTCAAGGCTTATCCTAAACCCCAATGCCTTTTGAGCCTCCCTTAACATATCAAGGGTTGGAATAGAAAATAGATCTTTTTCTGTATATCCTTTTAAAACCTTATAATCAAAAGAAAAAAGGTTAAATCCAACAACAAGTTCTGCTGAGAAAAGCTCATTTATTAGCTTTAAAACCTCATCTTCCATAAATGCCCTATATTCACCTTCTTTAAATATTACACCCACAGACATCCTTAAACCTTTAAAATCCCTATCTTCTCCAAATGCATCCTGTGTCTCAAGGTCAAAGAATACCTTATCCATAAAACCCGATCTTTTTCCTTATTTCTGCCATCGTCCTTGAGGCTATTTCATATGCCCTTTCCCTTCCCTCTTTAAGGATTTTTGAAAGATATTCGCTATCCTTTTCTAATTCCTCCCTTTTTTCCCTGATAGGCTTAAGCTCATCGCTTAAAAGGAAAGAGAGGTTATCCTTGCAGGAGACACATCCTATCTTTGCATCTTTACATTCTCCCTCTATTTCTTTAGATTTCTCTTTAGAAAAAGCCTTCCATATAGCAAAGACATTGCAAATATCTGGATGTCCAGGGTCATTAGAATGAATCCTCTCTTTGTCTGTAATCATCATCTTTATCTTTTTCCTTATCTCATTAGAGGAATCAGAGATGAATATAGCATTGTTATAGCTTTTGCTCATCTTCCTTCCATCTGTTCCTGGAAGCTTTGGTGTTTCTGTAAGTAAAGGAGAGGGGGTAGGAAATGTCTCTGAATAAAGATGATTAAACCTCCTCAATAGCTCCCTTGTAAGCTCAAGGTGGGGAAGCTGGTCAACACCAATCGGAACAATCGTTGCCTTATAAAGTAGAATGTCAGCTGATTGAAGCACCGGATAGCCTAAAAACCCATGTGTTTCCAAATCAAGGTTTGAAAGCTCTTTTATTTGCTCCTTGTATGTTGGGTTTCGCTTAAGCCATCCAAGTGGTGTAATGATTGAAAAAAGGAGGTATAGCTCAGAGTGATAGGGAATCTCTGATTGACAAAAGATAGTAGCCTTTTCTGGAGAAATACCAAAGGAGAGCCAATCAATGAGAACCTCTTTTG
>JBFMED010000075.1:0-9171 GCA_040753475.1 bacterium | reverse complement strand
ACAGACCACAGACAACAGAGAACAGAAGACAGAAGACAGAAGGCAGAGGGCAGAGGGCAGAGGACGGACAACAGAATATAGGCAACAGACCTGAAAGATTAGACATTCCAAAGGAATTACCCAAGGAAAATAAGCCGCAGGAAACAATCTGTAATCTGAAATCCGAAATTAAAGATTCACAATTGCTTCGCTTGTCTTCGTATTCCGAAATCCGCAATTCTAATGAATCCCCAATCACCCAAGAGCAAATCTTTGATAAAGAAAACAACCATAATATCAACATTGAGAGACATAAAGAAAAGGATGAATTTTTTTCCAAAGATTCCAAAGATTACAAAGACTACAAAGAGAATAAACCCTCCATTTTCCAATCAAATATATTAAAAGAGCCAATCTTATCAGAAGAAGCTCCTGAAACATTAAACTTCTCCATTGAAAATCCAAAAAAACAAGATTTTTCTTTGGATAAAAAGCTCTATGAAATAGTCCAAAGAGCAGATTTAGAGCTAAAAGAGGCAAGAACAGAAATGAATATCATTCTTAAACCAGAATTTCTTGGAAAGCTAAATATGAAACTTACAATGAATGAAGGTATTCTTGATACAAAGTTTACCGTAGGAAACCCACACCTTAAAGAATTGATAGAAACAAACCTAAATGACCTTAGAGAAACATTTTCCCAATTAGAGGTAGAAGTAGGAAATATTGAGGTATCAATAGAAAATGGCTTTTTAACACAAAGGAATCTTTGGGACAAAATATATAATGAAAGCCAATTAACCAATCAAGGTTTCATATTTGAGCCAAAAGAATCTTCCCAATTTCATTCAAATGATGACAAATTGGCTCGGTTGTATTGGACACAAGCATCCTTTGAATTTACTGCATGAAAGAAATCCTTGAAAGGATATATGAAATTCTCTATCATAAATTTGGAGATATGAATTGGTGGCCAGGTGAAACTCAATTTGAGATAATAATCGGTGCTATCCTTACCCAAAATACTGCCTGGAAAAATGTAGAAAAGGCAATTGAAAATTTAAAAAAAGAAAATCTCCTAATCCCAGAAAGGATAAATGAAATCCCAGAAGAAAAACTTGCTAATATTATCAAACCATCAGGATTTTACAACCAAAAGGCAAAGAAGCTTAAAGCATTTATAAATTTTCTTTTTTTAAGATACAGCGGCTCCCTTGAAAAATTATTTGAAAAAGGGCTTTTTTTTCTTCGTAAGGAACTTCTGGAAATATCAGGGATTGGAAATGAAACCGCAGATTCTATTCTTCTATATGCAGGAAATAAACCCATATTCGTGGTTGATGCATATACAAAGAGAATCCTTGTAAGGCATAAGATTATAGATGAAAAATCAGATTATGAGGACATTCAATCAATATTTATGGAAAATCTTCCAAAGGATGTCAAATTATTCAATAACTACCATGCTCTTTTCGTTAAGCTTGGAAAGGAACTATGCAAAAAAACCAAGCCATTATGTAAGGGGTGTCCGTTAAATGAAGTTTATCCTTGACGATATGCTCGGAAAGCTTGCAAGATGGCTTCGGATTATGGGTTATGATGCTAAATATTGCAGAAGAATATCAGACGATGAGGTTATAAAACAAGCAAAAGAGGAAAGACGAATTCTCCTTACAAGGGATAGGCTTTTGGTAAAAAGATTTGCTGTCACATCACTTTTGATAAAATCAGAGGATATAGAAAACCAGCTTAAGCAAGTGATAGAAAGGTTTAATTTGGACATAAAGGATATATTTACAAGGTGTCCAAGCTGTAATGGGATATTAGAGGGAATAGAAAAAGAAAAGGCTTATCATAATGTTCCCGATATTGTCTTTTCTTCCTATGATAATTTTTCTCTCTGCACATTGTGTGGCAAATATTATTGGAAGGGAAATCATTGGGAGAAGATAAAGGAAAGTTTAAACAATTTGACAGAAGGCTCTTTAATATGTTAACATTTTTTTATGAAGGTATATGAGGGAAAGCTTGATGGATGTGGCATTAAAATAGGAATTATCATCTCAAGGTTTAATGAATTCATTGCAAATATGCTAAAAGAGGGTTGTTTAGATACCTTAAAGAGAGAAGGTGTAGAGGATGAGAATATCTCCCTTTTTTATACCCCTGGTTCATTTGAGATTCCATACATTGCCTCACATCTTGCAAAGAGCAAGAAATTTGATGTTATTATTGGGCTTGGTGTGATAATAAGGGGTGATACGCCACATTTTGATTATATTGCCTCTGAGGTTGCAAAGGGGATAGCAAGCATCTCACTAGAAACAGGAACTCCAGTAATCTTTGGGGTTATAACAGCTGATACAATTGAGCAGGCAATTGAAAGGGCTGGAACAAAATCTGGAAACAAGGGAAGGGATGCTGCAATTTCAGCCATTGAGATGGTGAGCCTCTTAAAGGCAATAAATGAGAAAAAGGACAAGGGCAAGGGCATATAGCCTTGAACTCCTTTACTGGCTTGAAATAACAAAAGAAAAGAGAGAAGATAAATTCTTCTCATTATATCCAGAAAAAAGGGATGATTTTTCATTAAGCATTGTTTCTGGAGTAAAGGAAAACGAAAAGGCAATTGATAAAATAATAAAATCCCATCTTGAAAACTGGAAAATAGAGCGTCTTGCCCTAATTGACCACAAGATTCTTCAAATTGCTATCTATGAGCTTTTATTTTCCAAAGATGCGCCTGCCATCGTAATAATTGATGAGGCAATTGAGCTTTCAAAGATGTATAGCACAAGCTCCTCTTATAAAATAATAAATGGGATTTTGGATAAAATACAAAGAATGCGGAATGAAAATAATAAAAAAATATTCCGCAATCCGCAATTGAAATATGCCATCTGACCTGCATCTTCATACAATTTACTCTGACGGTAGCTTTACACCAGAGGAGATAATCAAATATGCTGAAGCACTAGGATTGTCTTATATCAGCATTACAGACCACGATATATTGGATAGCTATTCTCAAATAGAAAATGTAACATCAAAGGTAAAAATAATTCCAGGCATTGAAATTGGATGTGAAGGACAGGGGAATATTGAGGAAATTCATATACTTGGGTATGTTATAGATATAGAAGACCAAGGAATGGGGGATTTTCTTGCTCCAATAAGGGAGGGAAGAGAAGCGAGGGTAAAAAAGATTGTAAAGAAGCTTCAAAGCGCAGGGATAAAGATAGATTATGAGGAGGTAAAAAATGTGTCTGGTCCAGGTGCTATAGGAAGGCTTCATATTGCAAGGGTTTTATTTGATAAGGGGTTTTCTTCCTCTGTCCTCTCTTGTTTTGATAAGTATCTTTCCTTTGGAAAATGTGGCTTTATTGAGAGGGAAAATCTTCCAAAGCCAGAGAAGGCAATTGAGATAATAAAAGCATCGGGTGGAATCCCTGTTCTTGCACACCCTTATGATACAATGGGATTATTACCAAGCCTTATAAAAATTGGGATTATGGGTGTTGAGGTTGTCCATCCAAAGATTGACCCTAATCTTTCTAAGCTTTTAAGAAGAAAGGCATTAGAATATGGGCTTCTTGTAACAGGTGGCTCTGATTGCCATGGAAAAATGAAGGGAGAAGATGTATCCCTCGGAAAATGGACAATTGATGAGGAGGATGTTGAAAGGCTTTTATTAAAAGAGATTTTCTAGCTTGACTTAAAAGGGATTTACTATTATATTAAATACAATGAAAAAGGCAATTTTTCTTTTCTTCCTTTTTATAAGGTTATTAAGGGCTGAGGATACCATAAAAAAGGCAGATGAAGGCTTTAATAATGGAAATTTTGAAGCCGCAATAGGGCTATATAAAGAATACCTTTTATATCAACCCCAGGGAGAATTTAGCCCCCTTGCTCAATATAGAATAGGAGAAGGGCTATTTAAATTAGAAAAATATGGTGAGGCAGAAAAGGGTTTCAAAAATGTCCTTTCCCTTTATCCAGAATCAGAATATGTAAAACCATCCCTTTCAGGGCTTGGTGATTGCTATCTTAAGCTAAACAAAAAGAAAGAGGCAATTGAAGTATTAAAAAGGCTTGTAAGCGAATATCCAGGAACAAAAGAGGCAGAATATGCCTTTTCCCAACTTAGCGACTTTCTTCCAAAAAAGCCAACCAAGGATGAGACAGAAAAGATAAAAAATGCAAAACAACTCTTTGAGAAAGGCTCATATACAGGCTCTTATGATAAATTTTTAAGCTTTATAAAGGAATACCCCTATTCTACATATACACCTTATGCAAGGTTTAAAATAGCAGAATCCCTTTATTATCAAGAGAAATACGCTGATGCTATAAAAGGCTATAATGAATTTCTCGCCCTTCATCCAGATACAACATATACCCCTTATGCAGAATATAGCCTTGCCTGGTCTTATTTTAAAATACAAGATTATGATAATGCTTTAAATTCAATAAAGGGCTTTTTAGAAAAAAACAAGGGGGAAAAATACTATGATTCTGGATTAAGGCTAAAAAGCGAGGCGGAAAAGAAGCTAGAAGAGAAAAAAACAAGCGAATTATTTAGCTTGGCAAAGGAATCTTTACAAAAGAAAGACCTAGAAAAGGCAAAGGCAAGCCTTAAGGAACTCCTTGAAAAATATCCAGATTGCAAATACAAAAAAGAGGCGTCTAATCTTTTGTCCGAAATAAATGAAAAGCTAGCACAGGAAAGCACCTCAAGGATAAAGGAGCTTTATGATAATGGAACAAATTATCTTAAAAATGGAAAATATGATGAGGCAATTGGGTGTTTTAATCGCCTGGTAAGAGATTTTGCTGAAACAGAATACACAAATCTCTCAAGGGAAGGCATTATAAAGGCAAATAAAGAAAAATATGAGACAGAAGCAGGATTAAAATACAATGAAGGTTTAAAGCTTGAAAAAGAAGGAAAAGAAAGGGAGGCAAGGATAGCTTTTCAGTCCGTAATTTCTTCTTACCCAACCACAGATTATGCAAAGAGGTCTCAAGAGAAACTAGATGAACTAGCATCTAAAAAGGAGGAAAAGGATGCAGAGACCCTTTACAAACAAGCCATTTCATTATTAAACGAAAAAGATTATTCACGGGCTTTAGAGATGTTTCAAAAAATAACCCTTTTATATCCAGATTCTATTTATACCTCCCTTTCAAATGAAAGGATAAAGAAAATAAAGGATGAGATGAGCGAAGAAAGGCAAAAGGCACAATTTGATATTGCCTTTAAATACTATGAGCTTGGCGAATATAAAGAATGTGCAAGGATTCTGCAAAACATTATTTCAATTTGGCCCTCGGGAACTTACACAGAAAAGGCAAAGAATATTCTTTCTGAAATTTCTCTTAAGCTTAATAGCGAAGATGCAGGAAGCCTTTTTAAGATGGCACAAAGCTATTATGAAAATAACGAATACGATAAGGCTTTTGATACATTTAAAAAGGTAGTAGAGCTTTATCCCCAGACAAGTTATGCAAAGGCAGGGCTTCTTGCAATGGGAAGGCTTAATGAAAAAATAGCCAATGAAAAAGCAAAGGAAATTTATGATTCTGGCAAAAGCCTTCAATTCCAAAAAAAATACGATGAAGCAAATGAAAAATTTAATAAGATTCTTTCTCAATATCCAACATCATATTGGGCAGACTATGCCCAATATTCAAAGGGAGAGACTTATTTTGAGATGAAGGATTATCAAAATGCAATAATGGAATGGCAGAAATTAGAGGAAAAATTCAAAGAGGGAAGCCTTATTCCCGATGCCCTATACCACATTGCAGGTGCTTATAGCCTATTGAATATGAAGGAGGATGCGGTTAAAACATACAAAAGGCTTCTTCTGGAATATCCAGAATCTATATATTCAAAGGGTCAATTAAGGGTTATGATAGAAGAAAAGATAAAGGAGCTTGAAAAATAAGAAAAGGAATCTAAAGAATCAATAAAATTATGATTGAACGATGTAGCCTACCGGCAATGACCGAGATTTGGAGCCTTAAAAATTAGCAAAGAGTTTTTGATATGGATATTATTGAAATATTTTTGAATCTGGTAGACAAAATAGAAAAGAAAGAAATTCTATTAGATGAAGCAATAAAGGAGGTTGAAAGCCAAAAAATAAAGGATTTGATTGAAAGAGAAAACATTTTTAAATTGAATGATTTGACCAATAGTTTTGCCAATCAATTCCCAATTAAAGCCTATTATCTTGCAAGCTTAACCTATGAGGCATCAAAGGCAATTGAAGAAAGAGACTTAAAAGCTTACTCTGCATTCAGATTAGGCCATTCTTCTTGTTTTTTAGCAAAATATAAAGAGGCTATGGAATTATTTGAGGAGGCATTACAAATATTTGAAAGCCTCAATAATAGACAGGCAATAGGAGTAGTATCTGGGGGGTTAGGCAATGTCTATTTTTCCTTGGGCGAATATCAAAAGGCAATGGACTATTATAACAAAGCATTAGAGATTGCTCGTGAGATAGGGGATAGGCAAGGTGAAGGTAGTGAGCTTGGTAATTTAGGTAATGTTTATTCTTCTTTAGGCGAATATCAAAAGGCAATGGACTATTATAACAAAGCATTAGAGATTGCTCGTGAGGTAGGGGATAGGCAAGGTGAAGGTAGTCAGCTTGGTAATTTAGGTAATGTTTATTCTTCTTTAGGCGAATATCAAAAGGCAATGGACTATTATAACAAAGCATTAGAGATTGCTCGTGAGGTAGGGGATAAAAAAGGTGTGGTCTGTTCACTTAATAATATAGCAAGTGCATATCTTTCTTTGGAAAAATACCAAGAAGCAGAGGAGTATCTAAAAGAGGTTGCTATGACAACAAAGAAGATGGGAGATAAATTGGGATTTGCAATTGTTATAGCTAATCTTGGAAGCCTTTATGAGAGGAAGGCAAATTTTCAAGAGGCAATCAAAAACTACCTTAAGGCATCATTGATCTTTAAGGGAATTGGTTCCCATCTATTTGAAAAAATTCTTAAAAAGGCAATTTTGAAAGAAAAAGAGGCTTTTTTAAAGATGGAAAATGAACTTTTAAAGAAGTATTCTGGAAAATTTGTGGCAATATTGAATGGCGAGCTTATTGGGGTTTCTGAGGATGAAATAAAATTGGCAATTAAGATTTACAAAGAACGGGGTTATGTTCCAGTATACATTGAAAAGGTTGGCGAAAAGGAAAGGATTGTTGAAATTCCTTCACCAAGGAGAGGATAATGGAATATCTATATGATAATGAATTTCAACCTCCTGCATTAGTCTTAAACATAGATGTCTCTGATTTGCTTCAAGAAAGAAGAATAGAAAAAGTAAGCTGCAAGATTGATACAGGTGCAGATATGACTGTTATTTCAGAGAATGTTGTTGCTTCTTTAAAGCTCACCCCCATTAAAATTATTCCTGTAAGGGATTATTATGGGAAGATAATAGAGCAAGAACTCTATCTTGCTAAACTTCTTTTATTGAATTGTGAGTTTAATGTTGAAATCATAACAACGGCGGAAAAGATAGGTTTTATTGGAAGGGATATATTGAACCAATGGGTTATTTTATTAGATAGTCCAAGGAAGCGGTTTAATATGACAAAAAAGGCTTGGAAACTCTGGAATTTATTGATTGTAAAGAGGTGAGGAGATAGCAATGATTGAAAGATATGCTCTGCCAAAAATGAGAGAGATTTGGGGTCTTAAAAATCGCTATCAAAGAATTGTTGATGTTGAAATTGCAGTGTGTAAAGCACAGGCGGAGCTTTCTAATATTCCAAAAGATGCATTAGAGGTAATAGAAAAGAATGCAAGGTTTTCCTTAGAAAGGGTAGCGGAAATAGAGAAACAAACCCAGCACGATGTAATTGCCTTGCTTACAAATCTGGCTGAAAACATTGGGCCAGCTTCCAGATATGTCCACCTTGGGCTTACATCATACGATGTGGTTGATTGTGCCTTATCTTTAATAATGAGGGAAAGTCTTGATATAATAGAGGTCGATATAAACAACCTTCTTTCTTCTCTTAAGGAAAGGGCATTTGAATACAAGGATACAATAATGATTGGAAGAACACATGGTATCCATGCAGAGCCAATGACATTTGGGCTAAAATTGGCATTGTGGTATGATGAGACAAGGAGGAACCTTGAAAGGATAAAGAATTTAAAAAAGACAATCTCGGTTGGAAAAATCTCGGGTGCGGTTGGAACATATGGCCATATCTCTCCTGAGGTTGAGGAAATTGCCTTGAGATACTTAAACCTTGAGCCAACAAGGATTTCCTCCCAAATTATACAAAGGGATAGGCATGCAGAATACCTTACCACCTTGGCTATTATTGCCTCATCATTGGATAAATTTACAGTAGATATAAGAAGCCTTCAAAGGACAGAAATAAGTGAATTGCAAGAGCCTTTTTCCAAAGGACAAAAGGGTTCATCGGCAATGCCTCACAAGAAAAACCCGGTTTTGTGTGAAAGAATATCTGGTTTATCAAGGATTATTCGCTCAAATGCCCAAGCAGGCCTTGAAAATATGGTCTTATGGGATGAAAGGGATATTTCCCATTCCTCAGTAGAAAGGGTCATTTTATCATCATCGTCAATCCTTCTTGATTTTATCCTTTGTGAATTTTCTAGGATAATATCGGGCCTTGTGGTTAATCCAGAAAAAATGCTAGAAAATCTTAATAAAACAGGAGGCCTTATATTTTCAGAAGACCTTATGCTTAAAATGGTGGATAAAGGTCTTTCAAGGGAGGAGGCTTATGGAATTGTTCAAAGGATAGCACATAGCCAAGGGGTCTTTTATGAGAATGTAAGAAGGGATGAGGAGATAAATAAGGTTTTATCAAAGGATGAGATTGAAACCCCTTTTGAGATAAAAAAAAGCCTTTCTCATCTTGACTATATCTTTAAAAAAGTATTTGAATTTTAATGGCAAATTATATAAAATAAGGGTATGATTGAAATACGCTGGCATGGAAGGGGTGGACAGGGAGCAAAGACAGCTGCCTTAATCTTTGCTGAGGCAAGCCTTGAGGCGGGAAAATATGTCCAGGCATTCCCAGAATATGGACCAGAAAGGATGGGAGCACCTGTTTGTGCATTTAATAGGCTCTCTTCCCTGCCTATTTCCCTACATTGTGGGATAAAATCGCCATT
>JBFMED010000074.1:0-4198 GCA_040753475.1 bacterium | reverse complement strand
ACCGAGATAAAAGGTCTTTCTTCAGAGAAGAAGACAAACGAACAGACACTTTCACAAAACAAAAAAGAGGCAACAAGGCTTCCTTTTGTTGAGGCAGAAGGAAAAAGGCTTAAGATTCAATTACAATATGCAGAAGATGTCCTTCCCAAGGATTTGGATGTTCCCTATCTTCTTACAACCCTAACCCAGCTTTCTGAAGAATATAGGGTTTATTTTCCATCTTTTTCACCAGGGGAAATACAAGAAAAGGGTGACTATGCAGTATATCCCATTAACCTTCCTATTACCGGAACATTTCATAATGTAATAAAGTTTATTTGTGCAATTGGAAACCTTTCAAGGCTTATTAACACAGTAGAGCTATCCGTAAGTGCAAGTCAAGGTCAAAGAACAGAAGAAAAAGGGCCTATTGACACAGTCTCGGTTCCTTTAAAGCTTGAGTCGTATATATATAGATGAACATAAAAGTCAGGAGTCAAGAGTCAGGAGTCAGGAGTCAAAATTATATTCCTTCCTATATTCTATATTCTACATTTTGTATTCTAATTATTGTTTGTGGATGCAAAAAGAAGGAGGAGGTAAAGGAAGAGAAGCCTAAACCACCTATTCCTATTGAGGTTTCTCCTCCAAAATATGAGACATATCAATACCTTGATCTAGGAAGAAGGGATCCATTTGTTCCATTAAAAGGGCCAGGGGTCATAAAAATGCCAAAAGAGGTTGAGGTAGTAATTGAAAGGGGAACAAAAACAGAGGAGGGAGAGATGTCAGGCTGGATTATTTCGGGGTATATCTTTGATAAAAAGGAAAAAATAGCGGTTATCAAAGCAGAGGAAGAAAATTATCTCTTTGTAGATAATAAGCTTCTTGACAAGGATGGGAATGATGTTTCTGAGATAAAAGTAAAAACAAAGGAGGATGGAATAATTTTAACCAAAAAGGGAAAAGAGCTATTTTTAAAGATGGAAGAAAAAGAAATAAGGGAGGAGATACAATGAAAAAAATATTGCTGGTTGCATTATTAGGGTTTTTTGGGGTAGCTTGGGGGTATCAATTAACAGGGATTACAGGGTATGATGAGAATGGAAAGACAAGGGTGGTAATTGCCTCGTCAGATGTGCCTCAATATAGGGCATTTGTTATCCTAAATCCACCGAGGCTAATCATTGACCTTTTGAATGCCGAGGATAGCCTTTCAAAGGACAAAATTAAAAATAAAAGCAAGGCTATCTTAGGCATTTCTTCAGAGCAGAGGCTAAAGGAGCCTGTGAAGATTGCAAGGATAACAATTGGCCTAAAGCAAGTCTATCCATACCAACTCCTTTCTGATAAAAACACCTGTTTTATTGAAATGGATACAGGTATATCAGAAAAAAAGGAGGTAAAGGAAGAGGTTAAGGAAGAGCCTATACAAATGCCAGAAATGGGGATTCTTCCTCCTTTAGGAGGAATGGAGGAGGCTATAAAGATAGGAGAGGAAAAGAAGGAGGAGAAAAAAGAAGAAAATCTATTTTCTATAAGGTTTTATGAAACAGAGCTTTCTGATGTTCTAAGGGCATTATCCAAAAAGATAGGAAAGGATATTGTTTCAGGGCCAGATGTATCTGGTGTAGTAACCATTGAGCTTAATGATGTTAGATGGGATCAGGCACTAAATATGATCCTTAAACCAAATAACTTTAACTGGGTAGAGGAGGAGGGAATAATAAGGGTAGATACAAAAGAAAACCTTTTAAAAACAGCGGTTAAGACAGAGGTTATTCCTGTAAACTATGATAAAGCAGAGGATATGTCAAAGAATGTTGAACCCCTTTTAGACCCAGATGCAGGCGGAAAGATTGTTATAGACAAAAGGACAAATTCTTTAATAATTACAACAACATCAAAGAACCTTGAGGAAATAAAGAATGTAATAAAAAGCCTTGATTCCTCAACACCTCAAATTATGATTGAGTCAAAGATGGTAACCATAGATTACAATGAAACCCAGAACCTTGGGATTAGATGGGGGTTTATCCATCCATCCTCTGAACAGGATACAACACAAGGGCTAGTTGATCTTGGAGGTATTTCTTCAACAAACCTTTCTATTGGAAGGCTTTCTGGAAATACAAACCTTTTCCTTCAGCTTCAAAATCTTATTAAAAAGGAAAAGGCTGAGTTGATTGCTGCTCCAAAGATTGCTACATCTGATAATCAGAAGGCAAAGATAAAGGTAGGTGGAGAGGCTCCCTATGCAGAAACAACACCCTCATCAGAGGGCTCAGCAGTCGGCGTCTCTGTTAAATACATTGATATGACAACAGAGCTTGAGATAACCCCTAAGGTTAATCCTGATAAAACCATCCTTTTAGAGCTTAAAATCTCAACCAAGGGTGGGAAACCCGAAAATACTATCCAGGTAGCAGGCGTAGGGGAGCATACAGCCCCTACAAAGAGCGAGCAATTGATTGAAACAACGATTATGGTAAACAATGGGGAAACAATAGTAATAGGAGGGATGATTGGTAAGGATGAGCTGGTGACAGAATATTCTGTGCCATTTTTATCTGACCTTCCATTTATCGGAAGGGCATTTAGATATAAAGGCGTATCTGCTTCAACCGGAAAAGGAGTCCCAATAAAAAGAGAGCTTCTTGTGTTCCTTACCCCACATATCTTGAATCAATAAAAATTCAAAAGTCAAAATGCAAAATCAAAAATGAAAAAAGGGTTATGGATGATTATTATAATTGGACTTGGTTTAGCCATCCTTGCCTATTCCCAGGAAAGCTATAAAGACTTAGATGTATTCTCTGAGGTTTTTTTAAATGTAAAACAAAGCTATGTAGATCACTCAAAAACAGGCTCAAAGGAGCTTATCTACGGAGCTATTAACGGAATGCTACAAACCTTACAGGATCCCTTTACCAGGTTTATGACCCCACAAGCACACAAGGAGATGGAAACAGAGCTATCTGGTCAATTTGGAGGATTGGGAATTGTTATTACCATAAAGGATAATAAGCTTGTTGTTATATCACCCATAGAGGATACGCCAGCCTATAAAATAGGTGTAAAAGCAGATGATTGGATAACCCATATAGATGGAACCTCAACTGAGGGGATAACCCTGCAAGACGCAGTAAGCAAAATGAGGGGCCAACCCGGAACAAATGTTACCATTACCATTACAAGGAGAAAAGAGCCAAATCCCATTATTTATACCATAACCAGGGATATTATAAAGATAAAGAGCGTAAAGGCTGAGATTTTAGATGATAATGTAGGATATATAAGGGTTAGCTCATTTAACAACAATACAATCTCTGAGTTTAATGATGTATTCAATGAAATTTCAAAGGCAAATCCAGAGTATATCATCCTTGATTTAAGAAACAATGGTGGTGGAACCCTTCAGGCTTCGGTTGGTGTTTCGGGAAAATTTCTTGCAGGAGGCTCTCTTGTTGTCTATACAAAGGGGAGGGAGAATACGCCAGAGATAAGGTATGTTGCAGAGAATTCAGGGGCAAAGGTTAAAGCAAAGATGATTGTTTTAATAAATGGTGGAACAGCATCTGGAGCTGAGATATTAGCTGGTGCTTTAAAAGACCATAAAAAAGGCATTCTGTTTGGAAAGAAGACATTTGGCAAGGCATCGGTTCAAACCGTATATAACCTCTCTGATGGCTCTGGGCTTGCCCTAACCACAGCCCATTACTATACACCGGCGGGAAACCTTATTCACGGAAAAGGAATAGAGCCAAATATAGTGGTTGAGGAAGAGCAAATATCAGAGGAAAAGAGAAAAATAATAGAAAAATTTGAGGATGGGACATTTACTGAGGAATTTGTAGAAAATTATGCTACCTGCACAGACAAAGAAATAGAGCAATTTATAGCAAGCCTTAAGAAATCTGGCATAGAGCTTGAGAAAAAATACATCCTTCGCGATATAGAAAAGGAGAAAAAGGACTTAAAAGGCGAAAAGCCCTCCCTGATTGATATGTTCTGCGATACCCAGCTTGCCAGGGCAATTGAGATAATAAAGGCGAGGGAATTCTGGAAAGAATAAAAAGGAATTTAGGATTTAGGAATTTTATTATCATTGAGTAGAAAACCTTTCCTTCCTATTGTTCTTCTTTACATTCTAGGGATTTTGATAAATCTTCCATATTCCTATTTTTTTCTCATTGTATCAATCCTTGGCTTCTTTGTT
>JBFMED010000073.1:0-34494 GCA_040753475.1 bacterium | reverse complement strand
AAGAGGGAGGCAACCGCCTCAATTAAGCCATACCCGGCAAAGGAAGCCCATATGGAATTCCTTGGCTTTCCAAAGACAAGGGTAGAAAATTGGCAGAAAGAGGCGATTGCAAAGATGTCAGAATTGCTTAAAAAATACAAATCCCTGAGGCTATTTATGGATATTTGTGTTAGATGTGGCTCTTGTAGTGATAAATGCCAATTTTTCTTAGGGACATCTGACCCAAAGAATATGCCAGTGGCAAGGGCTGAGCTATTTAGGAAGGTTTATCGGGAAAGGAGGATAAGCGAAGATACCCTTAATGAATGGTTTGTCTATTTTCACCAATGCTCACAATGCAGAAGGTGTTCGGTTTTCTGCCCTTATGGCATAGATACGGCAGAGATTTCAATGGCGGCAAGGGAAATTATGGATGAAATTGGTATAGGACAAAAATACACTACCGAGGTTTTGGTAAAGTTTCTTGAAATAGGGAATAACCTTGGGATACAAAAGCCTGCCCTGCAAAATACCCTTAGCTTTATGGAAGAGGAGATAAAGGAAGAGAGCGGCATTGATGTGCGTATTCCTCTGGATGTAGAGGGTGCGGAGGTTTTATTTATTACACCCTCGGCAGATTTCTTTGCCTCTCCCCATATTGAGTCT
This sequence comes from bacterium, assembly GCA_040753475.1. GTDB lineage: Bacteria > UBA9089 > UBA9088 > UBA9088 > UBA9088 > JBFLYE01. The sequence continues at coordinate 33,849 of JBFMED010000073.1, read as the reverse complement.
TTAAAGGGATATGCTAAGGTGTTTCATAAGGCAGGGATTTCCTGGACAATCTCATCCTATGCCTCTGAGGCGGGAAATTTTAGTATGTTCATTGGAAGCTATAGGGTTATGCAAGAGACAACCAAGAGAATAGCTGATGCAATAAGAGAGCTTAAGCCAAAGAGGCTTATTGTGGGTGAATGTGGCCATGCCTTTCGGGTTGCCTATAATTTCTGGAATACATTACAAGGACCATTTGATTTAGACCCAAAATATCCCATCCCAGAGCATATCTCTGAATTTACCTATAATTTAATCAAGGATGGCTTGCTTAAGCTTGATAAATCTGCAAATGATGAATTTGTGGCAACCTTTCACGATTCCTGTAATGTGGCAAGGGCATCCAGAATGGGAAATTTTCCCGGTGGTCAATTTGAGATACCCAGAGCCCTTATTAAGGCATCCTGTAATAAATTTGTTGAGATGAACCCTGAAACCATAAGGGAAAAAACATTTTGCTGTGGTGCGGGTGGAGGTCTTCTTACCGATGAGCTTATGGAAATAAGGCTAAAGGGTGCTACTCCAAGGATGAATGCCCTGAAACAGGTTGTAGATAGCGACGGCGTTAATTTCTTTGCTCTGATTTGTGCAATCTGCAAGGCACAATTTAGTGCTGTATTTCCCAAGTTTGGGTTTCCCATGGAAATGGTGGGTGGCGTCCATCAGCTGGTTGGACGCTCTATTGTCTTATGAAGATATTTCTTGTTTTTGCCTTTATTTTAATTATGCTTTCGCCAATCTTATTACAAGGTTTTAGAAAGCCTGAAGAGCCAGAGCTTGTTCTCCCTAAGGGAAAATGCGTCCAGGAGAGGGATTTTATGAGAAAAAACCATATGGAGCTATTAAAAGAAGCAAGGGAAAAGGCAGTAAGGGAAGGGATAAGGGGTTCATTTACCTTGACAAGTTGCATCTTGTGTCATCATAATAGAGAGAATTTTTGCAATAGGTGCCATAATTTTGCTGGCGTAAAGCCATTGTGCTTTAACTGCCATTATTATCCTTAAAAGATGAATAGAAGGGAATTTCTTAAAATATCTGGTTCTTTGCTGATAAGCACAGCAATTTCTGGGCTAGATGAGGTTTTTGCTTGCATTCCCAAGAAAAAGAAATATGGGATGCTTATTGATGCTAGTAAATGCAATGGTTGTAATGAATGCGTCAAGGCTTGTGCAAAAGAGAATAATTTAGGTATGTTTGGGAAAAAAACCATTGATAACTATTGGATAAGGATAGCAAAGATGGAGGGCAAAAATATTCCCTTGCTTTGCAATCATTGTAGCGATGCCCCTTGTGTTCGTGTTTGCCCGGTAAAGGCATCATTTATAAGGGATGATGGCATAGTCTTGGTTGATGCTCACAGGTGTATTGGCTGTAGGTATTGTATGATTGCCTGCCCATACAAGGCAAGGTCATTTGTCTTTAAGGAAAACAAGATTACCAACCCAGGGGTTCCCAGAAGGATGGTTGGTGTGGCGGGAATGTGTAATTTTTGTGTGCATCGGGTAGACAAAGGGTTATTGCCTGTTTGTGTTGAGGTTTGCCCAAATAAGGTCTTTACCTTTGGTGATTTGAATAATATAAATCTAAAGGATGCAAAGGCAATTAGAGAAGATTTAAGGCTAAAGCCAAAGGTTTATTATTTGGGAATATGATAAAATATAAATTAAGTTGGGTTTCTAAAGATAGACCTCAAGATTTAAAAGAGGATTCAGGGGAGAATTTATTAAAAACCATTGAGTTTATAATGTATCAATACTGGGTAAAAATCTTGGGGAAAGATAAAAAATCTATGTATGTAAAAAGGAATGTTGTAAGGCTTTTAAAATAATGGCTAATTTCAAAGATGACTTTGAAAGATTCCTTAATATACTTAATAAAAATAGGGTGGAATATCTCATTATTGGTGCCTATGGCACTATGCTCCATACTAAAGTAGCCAGGGCTACAAAAGACTTGGATATTTGGATAAGGCAGGATGAAGAAAACAGCACAAGAATGGTTAAGGCTATAAAAAATTTTGCTGGGGTTAACATAGAACCAAAAGCATTTTTAGTTAAAGGACAGCGTTTAGAAATAGGAGAGGAGCCTTTCAAGATAGAGGTATGGACATCTCAGGAAAAGATTAGTTTCAATGAGGCATGGGAGAAAAAAGCAAAATCTTATTTTGGAGATGTGCCTGTTTTTCTTATCTCCCGTGAGGATCTTATTGTGCTTAAAAAATTTTATGGAAGAACCCAGGATAAATGGGATTTGGAATACCTAGAAGGCGAAAACAAACATTGAACAAAAAGAGATTGTTTTAATATAATGGGGATGTTTAAATGAAGATGTATTTTAGTAGGATTGAAGGAAAAGATAAAAGGTTTTGGGGATTTTTAGGAATCTTAATTATTCTTGCCCTTGCCGGAGCTTATTATTCCTACATTATGTTCACCAAGGGGTATTACATTACCGGGATGACCAACAATGTCCCCTGGGGAATTATGAAGGTTTTAACCATTTACTTTATTGGGCTTTCTGCGGGAAGCCTTATCTTATCATCCCTCTCGGTTGTCTTTGGAAAGAAGGAATACAAGCCATTTGCAAGGGTTGCCGCCTACCTTGCCGCAATATTATTGATCGGTGCCCTTATTTCACTAGGGTTTAATTTGGGAAGGCCAGAGAGGGTGTTAGAGCTATTCTTCCATCCAAATCCAGAATCTATATTGTCCTGGAATGCCCTGTTTTATACAAGCTATATTTTTCTATGCTTTGTCTATATCTTTGCTATGGAAAAAGAGATGAAAAAAACAATTAAGGTATTAGGGGTAATTGCTGTCTTTATTGCTATCCTTGTTCATTCGGGAACCGGTGGAATATTTGGGTTTATCAGGGCAAGGGAGCTTTATCATTCTCCCTTAACCCCACCAAGCTTTGTTGCGGCAGCTTTATCTTCTGGCACAGCCTTAATCATTGTTTTATTGACCCTAACCTTTAAATGCACTAATCGCTTTCTTGATCAAAGGCTTCTTCTTGGATTATCCAGATTGCTTGCGGTTTTTATCATTGTTGTCCTATATTTCCTTTTTGTAGAAAACCTCACTAGAATATATGCACCCGACACATATTACCCAACCCATTTTATGCTTTTTAGCCTTAATGAATATTCATTATTATTCTGGATTGGGCTTATCTTGATTGGCTGTATTATCCCCTTGATTATTCTCTTTCATCCCAAGCTCAAAAAAGAGATATTCTGGGTAATCTTCTCTTCAATTCTTGTCGTTTGTGGTGTTTTTTGTGAGAGGTATATCATTCTATTTCCCGGTCAGGTCTATCCATTAGAGCTTTTCCCGGGAAAACACATTGCCAGCCCCTTTATGGATGGTGCATTTGATTTCTATTGCGTTAGCTTTCCTGAATTTATCCAGGTTGTCTCTGTATTTGCAATGCTAGGAATATTATATGTGCTTGGTCTTAAAATATTGCCCCTGCTTCCAAAGGAGGCAAGGATAGAGGAATAAAATGGGGATATTCTATGTTGATTGCACGGTTAGTAATCCAGTATTAGAAGAAAGGTCTGTTGATGTAAAAGCAATGGTTGACTCTGGTTCTGAATACACATGGATTCCTGAAAGCTATCTTAAAAAGGCAGGAATTACAGTAAAAAAGAGGGATTTACAGTTTGTAATGGCTAATGGCCAGATAATTACAAGGGATGTAGGTTATGCTGTGATTAAAAGCGAAGGCTTTGAAACCATTGATGAGGTTATTTTTGGAAAAAAGGGTGACCTTATTCTTCTTGGTTCAAGAACATTGGAAGGTTTTCCAGCAATTATAGATTTTCGCCGTAAAAAACTTGTTGCCGCAGGCCCACTTCCTGTGGCACTAAATAAAGGAGGTTGCAATGCCTGAAACACCATTGTTAAATGAATTAGAAAAGGGGAGATGGCCAAGCTTTGTCAAAGAGATAAAGAAAGCCGGGGAAAAGAACAAAAAGGCGATTGGTCTTCTAAACCAGCTTGAGAGGTCTTATAAAGACAAAAGGGGCTATTGGAAGCATGGAGGGATTGTTGGCGTAAAGGGGTATGGCGGTGGCGTAATTGGAAGGTTTTCTGCCCTACCCGATGAATTTCCTGACGCCGCACACTTTCATACCCTAAGGGTAAATCAGACCTCGGGCTGGTTTTATACATCCGATGCCTTAAGAAAGCTTATGGATATCTGGGACAAATATGGCTCAGGTCTTACCAACCTTCACGGCTCAACCGGAGACCTTGTTCTGCTGGGTGCAGATACAGATTCCCTGGAACCTTTATTTACCGAGCTTTCCAAAGCTGGCTGGGATTTAGGGGGTTCTGGCTCTGATATTAGAACGCCCAGCTGTTGTGTAGGCCCTGCCCGGTGTGAATTTGCCTGCTATGACACCCTGGCATTAACCTATGATTTGACAATTAGCTATCAGGATGAAATCCATCGGCCATTCTTTCCCTATAAATTCAAGGTAAAAGCAGCAGGATGCCCAAATGATTGTGTGGCAGGTATTGCCAGGTCAGATTTGGCAATCATTGGAATATGGAAGGATGAAATAAAAATAGACCAGGATGCAATAATGGAATATGTAGAAAAAGGGATAGATATTAAAAATGATATCGTGGATAGATGCCCAAGGAATTGCATTGAATGGGATGGAAAGACATTGAATATTGACAATAGTGAATGTAGCAAGTGTATGCATTGCCTAAACATTATCCCAAAGGCACTCTCCATTGGCGATGAAAGGGGAGCAGCTATTCTTATAGGAGCAAAGGCACCGATTAAGGAGGGAGCCCAGCTTGCCTTTGTGCTTGTTCCCTTTATGAAGATAGAAAAGCCCTACGATGAGCTTAAGGCATTGATTAGAAGAATGTGGGATTTCTGGGATGAGCATGGAAAGGCAAGGGAGAGAATAGGAGAGCTCATCCAGAGGGTTGGGTTGGGGAATTTTGTAGAAGCAATCGGGCTTAAGCCAATTCCAGAGATGGTCTTTCACCCAAGGGAGAATCCCTATATCTTTTATGAGGAATATTATGAGGAGGAAAAATAAATGGAAAGAAAGACAGATTTTGGTCCACCCCATTATGAGGCGTTTCTCTGTCCAACTATCAAGAGAAACTATGGGAAATGGAGGTATCATGAGGTATTAAGGCCAGGGGTTCTGGTGCATACCTCATATTCTGGGGATAAAATTTACACTGTGCGGGCAGGCTCGCCAAGGCTTTTGTCATCTGATACGATTAGGCTATTCTGCGACTTGGCAGATAAATATTGCAATGGATATTTGCGATTTACCAGCCGAAATAATGTTGAATTCTTGCTCGGCAAGGAAGAAAATATTGAGCCTTTGATAAGCGAGCTATCTTCCAATGGCTTTGGAGTAGGTGGGACAAAGAATAGCATCTCAAACATTGTCCATACCCAGGGATGGGTTCATTGCCATTCATCTGCCACCGATGCCTCTGGTTTGGTAAAGGTTGTAATGGATGGGCTTTATCCATATTTTACACAAGAAAGCTACCTACCTGCCAAGTTAAGAATTGCTGTTGCTTGTTGCCTTAATATGTGCGGTGCTGTCCATTGCTCTGATATTGCAATACTTGGGGTTCATAGAAGACCACCTAAGATAGACCATGAGAAGCTTCCCAAGATCTGCGAGATTCCAAGCACGGTTGCCTCCTGTCCAAATGCAGCAATAAGACCAACCATAATTGAGGGAAAGAAATCTGTAGAAATAGATGAGGATAATTGTATGTATTGTGGAAATTGCTATACCGTATGCCCGGCAATGCCGATTGCCGACCCATTAAACGATGGGGTGTCTATCTGGGTGGGAGGAAAAATCTCCAATGCAAGAAATCGCCCAAGCTTTACAAAATTGGCAATTCCTTATCTTCCCAACAACCCTCCTAGGTGGCCTGAGGTTGTTTCTGCAGTTAAAAATATGGTTGAAATTTATGCCAAGAATGCAAAGAAATACGAACGTCTTTGTGAATGGATAGAACGCATCGGCTGGCCAAAATTCTTTGAAATAAACGGGATTTCCTTTACCAAGTATCACTTGGATGACTTTAGGCATTCGCTAACCACCTACCGGATGACCACGCAGATGAAGTAAGGGGGTGCAAAATGACCATTGAGGAAACAAAAGAGGCAATGTATGGGATTTTAAAGGAATATCAGGGAAAGAAGAAATTTAAGCCACAGGAGCTTTCCAAGGAGATAGAAAGCCTTTATGGCGTATCAAGGGAGGATTGCAAAGAGGCAATAAAAGGGCTTATTGATTCCGAAAGGTGTGTCTATTCATACTTTGGTGGAACATTTATTGAGGTGAAGGAATGATTGTTGTTAAAACAAGAAAAAGGGATATAGATAAGATAGGCTTAAAAGGGGGAAGGGAGACATCCAGCTTAAGGCCAAGGTATAGGGAGCTTGCCCCTCCCTGTGTCAATGCCTGCCCAAGTGGAATAGACATAAGAAAATACATTACCACCATTGCCCAATCTGAGGGTTATAAAAGGTCTTATGAGGATTCCTGCAAGCTTGCCTGGGAAATCCTCGTAGACAAAAACCCATTCCCGGCAGTAACCGGAAGGGTCTGCCCCCACTTTTGCGAAAAAGAATGTAATCGGCAAGGAAAGGACGAGGCAATTGCTATAAATTCTATTGAAAAATTTATCGGCGATTTTGGGATAGAGAATAATTTATGCCACAAAAGGCTCTATAACGATACATTCCCTGAGAAAGTAGCCATAATTGGAGGTGGTCCTTCTGGTCTTTCCTGTGCCTATCAGCTATCCAGAAGGGGTTATAAGACAACCATCTTTGAGGAAAAGGAAAAGCTGGGTGGAATGTTAAGGTATGGAATACCAAGGTATCGGCTTGATGAGGATATAATTGATGCTGAAATCCAAAGGATATTGGATTTGGGGATTGAAGTCTATTGTAATAAAAAGGTATCCCTTAAGGAATTAGAGGGTAAATATCAGGGAATATATGTTGCCATTGGGGGACAAAGGGGTGTTTCCTTAAATATAAAAGGTGAGGAAAATGTTATATCAGGGGTTGATTTCTTAAATAAAATAAATTCTTCTAAAGAAATATCCCTTGGGAATAATGTTATTGTGATTGGTGGTGGAAATGTGGCAATTGATTCGGCAAGAAGTGCAAAAAGGCTAAAGGCTAATGTTAAGCTCCTTTATAGAAGGACAAAAGACCAGATGCCTGCAATTCCAGAGGAAGTAGAGCAAGCAGAAAAAGAGGGGGTAAGAATAGAATTCCTTGTTTCTCCCCTTGACATTATAAAGGATGGGATAAGATGTATAAGGATGGAGCTAACTGAGCCAGATGAGAGCGGTAGACCAAAGCCAGTTCCAATCCCTGGTTCAGAATTTAATATAGAGGCAGATACAATTATTGCTTCCCTAAGCCAAATCCCTGATTTTACAGGATTAGAGGAGCTTAATGATAATGGTTGGATATGTGTAGATGAGAGGCAGAAAACAAAGCGAGAAAATGTCTTTGCGGGTGGTGATGTTACAAATAAGCTTGGCTTTGTAACCGATGCAATTGGTATGGGAACAAGGGCGGCTTTGGCAATTGATGAGCAACTTAGGGAAAAAGAGCCAGTAAAGGTTTTAAAGCCTACGCTTATCAAGTATACCAATATGAACCTTAATTATTATGAAAACCTGCCAAGAAGCCCTGCATTAAGTCAGGAGTCAGGAGTCAGGAGTCAGGAGTCAGATGTTTTGTCATTTCAATTAAATCAGGGTGATGTAATTTATGAGACAAAAAGATGTATGAGTTGCGGTTCTTGCTTTGATTGCGATAATTGCTACATTTTATGCTCTGATTCTGCGGTAAAAAGGCTGCCCAAGGGACAGCACTATGAATTTATTTTATCCAATTGCCAGGGTTGTAAAAAATGTGCTGAGGAATGCCCCTGTGGATATATTGAAATGATTTAGGAGGTAAAGATATGTCAAAATTACCAAAACCACATGGCAGGAGAGAATTAAAGCCATTATTATTACAGGGTGAGGAGCTTAAGGAAGAGCTTAAGAAGGCATCTTCTCTAACCCAGGTTAAGATGACATCCAGAGAGACATCAGACTTGATTATGCTCGGGATTGGTGCATTTACACCCTTAGATGGGTTTATGGGCCAGAATGATTGGAAGGCCGTCTGCAAAGATATGAAGCTTAAGGATGGTCTATTCTGGCCAATTCCCATAACCCTTTCCACCACAAAAGGTCAAGCTGATAGCCTAAAAATAAAAGAAGAGGTCTCTCTAATTGATGAAGAGACAGGTGAGCTTATGGGAACTATGAAGATAGAGGAAAAGTATACCATAGATAAGGAATATGAGTGTAAGGAGGTCTTTAAAACAAATGACCCTAACCATCCTGGTGTGCATAAGGTTTTATCACAGGAGGAGGTAAATCTTGCAGGTAGGGTAAGGGTTCTTTCCGAAAGCTATTATCCCAAGGCTTACAAAGGGCTTTACCTGCGTCCTAGTGAGGCAAGGGAAATCTTTGAAGAAAAGGGCTGGAGCAAGGTAGCGGCATTGCAATTAAGAAACCCGATGCACAGAGCCCATGAATATCTGGCAAAGATAGCCATTGAGATCTCTGATGGTGTATTCATCCATCAATTGTTGGGAAAACTAAAGGAGGGTGATATTCCCGCAGAGGTAAGGGTTAAGGCAATTGAGGCTTTGGTTGAAGACTATTTTGTTAAGGATACCTGCATTCAGGGTGGCTATCCGATGGAGATGAGATATGGTGGTCCAAGGGAGGCATTGCTGCATGCCTTATTTAGACAGAACTATGGATGTTCCTATCTTATTGTTGGCCGAGACCATGCCGGGGTTGGCAATTACTATGGCCCTTATGATGCACAAACGATATTTGATGAGATACCTGCTGATGCGATGGAGATAAAGCCATTAAAGATTGACATAACCTTTTATTGTAAGAAATGCGATGGTATGGCGACAACCAAGACCTGTCCACACGATGTTTCCGACCGGGTTATCTTGAGTGGAACAATGCTGAGAAAGCTATTGTCTGAGGATAAAGAGATTCCCGAGCATTTTAGTAGACCCGAGGTATTGGAAATATTAAAGGAATATTATAAATCCTGTGATAAAAAAATAGAAATAGAGTTGCATAAGCATGCAGAAGGAAAAATATGAAAAGGGGGTAAAAAAAATGCCAAGTTTTGTAATCGCTGAGAAATGCGATGGTTGTAAGGGACAGGATAAGACTGCCTGTCAGTATATCTGCCCAAATGACCTTTTGGTCTTGGATAGAGAGAAGATGAAGGCTCATAACCAGGAGCCTAATCAATGTTGGGAGTGCTACAATTGTGTTAAGATATGCCCCCAGCAGGCTATAGAGGTAAGGGGTTATACGGATTTTAACCCCTTGGGTGGAAGCGTTATTCCCTTAAGGGGCTCTGATTCCATAATGTGGACGATTAAGTTCAGGGATGGAAGGCTTAAGCGGTTTAAATTCCCGATAAGGACAACGCCAGAGGGCTCAATTGACCCTTATGGAGGAAAGGGCGAGCCTGATTACGCAAGGATAAAAGAGCCTGGGTTCTTTACCCAGCAAGCCAGGGGTGAAACCCTGCCAACAATAGGGAGGTAAATTATGGAAAAAGAGGTTAATATATTTAGTTATGCCAAGCCACCAGAAATGGAAACAATAGAGACAGATATTCTGCTTGTCGGTGGTGGAATGGCTAATTGTGGTGCAGCTTATGAGGCTTGCAGATGGGCAACACCAAAGGGAATAAAGGTAACCTTAGTGGATAAGGCGGCATTAGACCGCTCAGGCACTGTGGCAATGGGTCTTTCTGCCATAAACACCTACATTGGCTTAAATGTGGGTGAAAATACAGTAGAAGACTATGTCAATTATGTGCGTGGAGACCTAATGGGTATAATCAGGGAGGACATTGTCTATGATATCGGAAGGCATGTTGATGATTCTGTCTATCTCTTTGACGAATGGGGGCTTCCCCTCTGGAAAAACGAGGGAGAGGAGGAGAAAAAACTTGGGGATGGGGCAAGGTGTGTTCGCTCAGGCAGATGGCAGGCAATGATTAGCGGAGAGTCATACAAAGTTATTGTAGCCGAGGCAGCAAAGAAGGTATTGGAATACAACCGAGAAAAGACAGGGATGGCACAAAATTTATACGAGAGGGTCTTTATTACCCATCTCATCCTTGATGAGAAGGAGGATAATCGGATTGCTGGCGCGGTTGGTTTTTCTGTCAGGGATTACAAGTGCTACCTCTTTAAGGCAAAGGTTGTGCTTAATGCCTGTGGTGGCGGCGTAAATACCTATAGACCTAGGGCAACCGATGAGGGTTTAGGAAGAACCTGGTATCCAGTATGGAATTCAAGCTCAACTACCACAATGGGGCTTCTGGTAGGGGCAGAGCTTACTATGATGGAGAATGTATTTGTTCCAACCAGGTTTAAGGATGGCTATGGCCCGGTGGGAACATTCTTCCTTTATTTAAAATGCAAGGCAACCAATGCTTTAGGTGAGGATTATACCCAATCCCCGGTAATCAAGCAATATGCCCCATATTGCGATATAAAGCCGGTTCCCACCTGCTTAAGGAACCACCAAATGATTGAGGAGCTAAAGGCAGGAAAGGGTCCTGTTTTTATGCATACACAGGATGCTATTCAAGCAATGAGGGCAAAGGATGCAAAATTGGCAAAGGAGATGGAAAATGCCGCCTGGGAGGATTTTCTGGATATGACCATTGCCCAAGCAGGTGTTTGGGCAACCAATAATATTGCTCCAGAGGAAAAGCCATCTGAGATGATGCCTACCGAGCCATACTTTATTGGTTCACATGCCGCTTGTTCAGGCTTTTGGGTAAGTGGGCCATCTGACATCGCACCCCCTGAATGGCAATGGGGCTATAATAGAATGACAACCGTTAAGGGGCTATTCACCGCCGGCGATGGCGTAGGTGCCTCGGGTCATAAATTCTCATCTGGCTCACATGCCGATGGAAGGATTGCGGCAAAAGCAATGGTTGCCTTTTGTCTTGACCATTCCGGGTTTACCCCGACCATCACCAAGCCAATTGAGGAATTTGCCAAAGAGATCTGCCTTCCCTTTGAGCTTTATGAGAAATACAAGGGCTATACTACCGCGGCTGATATAAACCCCAATTATATTAGACCAAAGCAATTACAGCCAAGGGTGATGAAGATTATGGATGAGTATGCGGGAGGGGTAAGCACCTGGTATATCACGAGCAGAACAATGATGGAAAAGGGCTTAGAGCTATTGGAAATGGCAAAGGAGGATTCAGATAGATTAGCGGCAGAAAACCTCCATGAGCTGATGAGGGCCTGGGAAAACAGGCATAGAATCTTAACCGCTGAGGCTCATATCAGGCATATGCTCTTTCGGGAGGAGACAAGGTATCCTGGCTATTATTATAGAGCAGATTTTCCCAAGATTGATGATAGTAATTGGAAATGCTTTGTCAATTCCAAATACAATAGCCAAACCGGAAAGTTTGAGATCTTTAAAAGAGAGTATAAGCAGCTGGTGGTTTAGGATTTATAAAGGAAGCCAATGCCAAAATTATTAGAGAAAAAACGGATGAAGAAATCTTGAAATATCAGATAAAAATTCCGTAATAAGATTGACAGAAGATTGGCCTAAAGGTTATAATAAAAATATGGCTATAGATCTTGAGCTTTATAAAACAATAGAAACCATTGTAGAGGAAAAAACAAAGGGTATAAGGGTAGATAGGGAAGAGTTTAACCTCCTTACCAATGAGGTAAGGAAGCTTGCCATTGCCCAGAAAGAGCTTACCGAGGCCCAGAAAGAAACCCAGAAGGAGGTAGGCAGGCTTGATAAAGCTTTGCAAGAGCTTGCAGAGGCACAGAAAAGGACAGAGCAAAGGGTAGAAGAGCTTGCCGAGGCACAGAAAAGGACAGAGCAAAGGGTAGAAGAGCTTGCCGAGGCACAGAAAAGGACAGAGCAAAGGGTAGAAGAGCTTGCCGAGGCACAGAAAAGAACAGAACAGAGGTTAGAAAAGCTTGCCATTGCCCAGGAAAAAACAGACCAAAGATTAGGTGGCATATCAAATACCATTGGCTATGAGCTTGAGGAAAAATACTACTCCATCTTTCCTTATGTGTTAAAGAAGGATTTTGGAATTGAGATAGAAAAAGAATTTGAGAGGAGATTCTTTATCTATCCCGAGGGTGGTGAGGATGAGATAAATATCTATGCCGAGGCAAGGCAGAATGGAAATAAAATATACATCATTGGAGAATCTAAAGCAAGCATAGGAAAAAATGATATTAAAGATTTTTCAAAGGTTATTGAAAGGGCAAGAAATTACTTAAAAGCCGATGTATTTCCCCTCATCCTTTGTTATTCAATCCATCCTAATGTAGAGGCACATCTTAAAAAAGAACATCCACACATAAAGCTCTATCGCTCTTATGAACTTTCCAGAAGGGCAAGACAAAAGGGAATCCATTTATGAAAGGAATGGAATGCTAAAAAAGGATGTTCTGGTTGTAGGCGGAGGGATTAGTGGGATAACCTCTGCCATTGAGATAGGGGAAACCGGCTATCAGGCTTTAATTCTTGACAAGAATCCATATCTTGGAGGAAGGGTTGTTCAGCTTAATAAATATTTTCCCAAGCTCTGCCCTCCTGCTTGCGGTGTTGAGATAAATTTAAGAAGGATGAGGGCTAATCCAAATATATCATTTTTGACCTTGGCAGAGGTAGAAGAAATTAAGGAAAAAGGCAATGGTTTTAATGTAGCCATTAGAATAAACCCAAGGTATGTAAAGGATAATTGCACAGGGTGTGGTGAGTGTGTCAGTCTCTGCCCGGTTGAAAGAGAGGATGATTTTAACCTTTCTCTAAACAAGACAAAAGCCATACACCTCCCCTACAACCAGGCGTTTCCCCTTAGGTATGTGATTGATGATAAGGTTTGCTCAAGATGTGGAGAATGTGTTTCTGCTTGCAAATATTCTGCTATTGAGCTTGATATGCAACCAAAAACCATTGAAATAGAGGTATCCTCGATTATCTGGGCAACCGGCTGGAAGCCTTATGAGGCAGAAAAAATAGAGAACCTTGGCTTTGGAAGGATAAAGAATGTTATTACCAATATGATGATGGAACGCATTGCATCTTTTAATGGCCCAACTCAGGGCAAGATAACAAGGCCATCAGATGGAAAGCCCCCTGAAAGAATAGCCTTTGTCCAATGTGCTGGCTCTAGGGATGAAAACCACCTTCCCTATTGCTCATACATCTGCTGTATGGCATCCTTAAAGCAGATTACCTACATCAAGGAGCAAAACCCTAATGCAGAAATTTATCTATTTTATATAGACATTAGGACACCCGGTATATTCTATGAGAGGTTTTACAACAAGATAGAGGATGAAAAAAATGTCCATCTAATAAAGGGAAAGGTGGGAAAGATTAGCGAGGATAAAACAGGCGATGTGATTTTAGAGGCAGAGGATGTGGAAGTAGGAAGTAAGGTAAAGGTAAAGGTGGATATGGCAGTGCTTGCGGTGGGAATGCAGCCATCAATTAAAGGAGTCAGGAGTCAGGGGTCAGGAGTCAGGGGTCAGGATGGAATGGGAATATTTTCTTGTAATAATGATGGGTTTATTATCCATTCATCCCTAAAAAAGGGTGTATATGCTGCAGGTGTCGCCGAAAATCCGATGGATGTTACCAGGGCAACCAGAAAGGCAACCTCCTCTGCGATGAAAGCAATACAATGGATAAGAAGATAGGCATTTATATCTGTAAGGGGTGTAGTATAGAGCAATCCTTGAATTTAGAAAGGCTGATAGAGAAAGCCTCAAAGGAGACAAAGCTTCCTATTACATCATTTAAGCTATCCCCTGTCCTATGCAATGAAGGGATTGCCTTAATAAAGGAGGATATAAAGAAGGAGGGGATAAACACATTGGTTATTGCAGGATGTTCAGGAAGGGTAAAGTCCGAGGTGTTTAATTTCCCAAATTGTATCCTTGAGCGGGTGAATATAAGGGAGCTTTGTGTTTTTTGCCAGCCACCAAAGAGAGAAGATACCCAGCTAATTGCCGAAGACTATCTTAAAATGGGAATCACTAAGGCAATTAAGCAGAATATTCCCGAGCCATATATAGAAGAAAATATAGAAAGGGCTATTCTGGTTGTGGGTGGTGGGATAAGTGGATTAACCGCCAGCCTTGAGACGGCAGATTGTGGGTATAAGACAATCCTTGTGGAAAAAGAAAACAACCTTGGTGGGTATTCAGCAAGGCTATACAAGCAAGTTCCCACAGAATATCCCTATGAGGAAATAAGAGAACCAATTGTTTTTGAGAAGATAAAAAAAGTTAATGAGCATCCAAATATTGAGGTCTTAATAAATTCAGAGATAGAAAGCATTGAAGGACAACCTGGGGTATTTGATGTTTCAATAAAAAGAAAGGATGAGGAAATAAGAAGAAAAGTAGGGGCTGTTATTTTAGCCTCGGGATTTAAGCCCTATGATGCATCAAAGCTTTCTCATCTTGGCTATGGAATATATCCTGATGTAATTACAAACATTGAGTTTGAGGAGATGGCAAAGCAGGGTAAGCTCTTAAGAAAGGATGGAAAGGCGGTAAAAAGGGTTGCCTTTATCCAATGTGCTGGCTCTAGGGATAAAGAGCATCTACCCTATTGCTCATCATATTGCTGCTTAACATCTTTAAAACAGGCAAAATATATCAGGGAAAAGGATGAAAATTCAATTGCCTATATTTTTTATAAAGATATGAGAACACCCGCCCAATATGAGCTTTTTTACAAGAAGACCCAGGAGGATATTGGGATTTTATTGACAAAGGCAGATGTTAAGGCAATAAAGAAAGAGAAGGAAAGCCTCATCCTTGAGGCAGAGAATACACTTTTAGGGGAGGTAATTGAGGTTGAGGGAGACCTTGTTGTCCTTGCCATAGGGATGCTTCCCTCAACAAAGGATGCACTTTGCTATCTTGATGGTCTATCAAAGGCAGCCTTAAAGGGAGATGAGGCAAAGGCAAGCTATATAAATGAAACAAAAAAACCTGATTTTATCTTAAACCTAAAATATCGGCAGGGACCTGAGGTTCCCCTTTTTGAAGAAGCCTTGGGGTTTGTGGATTCCAATTTTATCTGCTTTCCCTATGAGACAAGGAGAACCGGGGTCTATTCTACCGGATGTGTAAGGACACCAATGAATATAGGTGAATGTATAGAAGATGCAGGTGGTGCAGCTTTAAAGGCCATACAATGCATTGAACAGGTAGCAAAAGGGATTGCGGTTCATCCAAGGGCATGGGATATGACCTATCCTGAGGCATTCCTGCAAAGGTGCACAGCTTGCAAGCGATGCACCGATGAATGTCCATTTGGAGCAATTGATGAGGACGAGAAGGGGATTCCCTACTTTAAGCCAAATAGGTGCAGGAGGTGCGGAACCTGCCTGGGTGCCTGCCCAGAAAGGATTGTCTCATTTAAGGACTTTAGTATTGATATTATAAGCTCAATGATAAAATCTATTTATGTTCCAGAGGATGAAAACCAGATGCGATTCTTATGCTTTGCCTGTGAAAACGATGCCTATCCTGCTTTGGATACCATAGGGATTATGCGAAAAAATATAAGCCCTTTGGTAAGGTTTATCCCCATAAGGTGCCTTGGTTGCCTGAACCTTGTCTGGGTAACCGATGCCCTGTCAAAGGGAATTGACGGAATCTTGCTCATTGGTTGTAAGCTGGGCGAGGATTATCAATGCCATTTTATCAAGGGGAGCGAGTTGGCAAAGTATAGACTTTCTAAAGTCCAAGAAACGCTTGACCGTCTTAGGCTTGAGGCAGAGAGGGTTTCTCTGGTGGAGACCTCTATTGCAGACTATCCCAAGATACCAGAGATGATAGAAAGCTTTATTGAAAAGGTAAAGGCGATTGGTCCTAATCCATATAAGGGGTTTTAGATGAAGTCAATTGTAGATTATGCAACATTTGAGGGTCTATTAACGGTAGATTGGAATAAGAGTGTAAGCTATGCCTTAAAAAAGATGGGGGATTTAGGAAAGAGTTGTCTTTTGATAGTAAATAGGAATGGCCATACCATAGGGATAATCACTGAGCATGACAGGGAATCACCACAGAAATTAACAGAATTCTGCAAAGAGAGGCAGCTTGAGACAGTTTCAATAGATGAGGCAGGAAAGATGGATTCAAAAAAGGCAGCAATCTATATGCACAGGAATGGATTCCACAGAATTGTTATCGAGGGTAAAGATAGGCTTGGTATATTTACCTCAACCGATTTTATCCGGATGGTTGCAAGAGGCGATTAAATGATTATAAAACCTGATATTAAGCTTATAAATGAGATAATTTCATCGGGTGGAGGCTCTTTAAAGAAGTGCTTTCAGTGTGCAACCTGTTCCGCTGTTTGCAATATCTCGCCAGAAAACAAGCCATTTCCCAGAAAGGAGATTTTCTTTGCCCAATGGGGTCTTTCCGACAAGCTCTTTAATAATTTAGACATCTGGCTCTGCCATCAATGTGGTGATTGCACCGCCTATTGCCCAAGGGGAGTAAAGCCAGGTGAGGTTATCTCTGCCATAAGGAGGCTTGCGATTATTAGCTATTCCTTTCCAAAATTCCTGGCAAATTTTCTCAACAAAGCAAGGTATCTTCCCCTTATTATTGGATTTCCCTTAATAATCTTATTAGCCTTGACAAGAAATGTGAAAGATGGGATTCTCTTTTCTGATTTTATTTCTCCCTTACATCTTAGCGGACTCTTTACAATAGGGATTGGCTTTAGCCTTGTTTCGTTTATTATAGGAATAAAGAGGTTTTTAGGTGGCGTTAAGATGGAAGGTGAAAAGGGAAGTCTTATAAAGGCTATTTTCTCTACAATAACTGAGATATTGCTTCACTCCAAATTCAAAAAGTGCAATACAAACAAATTAAGATATTATGCCCATCTATGTATATTCTATGGCTTTGTCCTTCTCATAATTACAGCAGGAAGTGGGATTTTTTATTTAGAGATATTGCAAAAAAAGGGGTTTTATCCCATATGCCTATTCCATAATTTGTATTTGTTCTTGTTTTTCTATCCCATAGAGCTAATTTCTCAAGGTTTTTCCTATTCCCTTACCTATATTATGAACTTTATAGGCTATAGCGGTGTAATCCTTATGTTCATTGGGCTAAACCTTGTAATCTTTAACAGAATTAACCAGAAGGATAGCCTTGGTGGATACTTTGATTGGCTTTTGATCGCTATTTTGTATATAATAATTGCCTGTGGAGCATTGACAATGGTTACAAGATGGGCGAATATACCCATTCTTTCCTATCCCTTATATTTTATCCACCTTCTCTCTGTATTCTTTCTCTTATGTTACGCACCATATTCAAAGTTTGCCCATTTTGTCTATCGCACAATCGCCATTATCTATGCCAAACAATATAATAGGGATGTATAAATTAGTTATAGGTGGTTTGATAGTTTTCTTGGTGGTTTTCTCTTTCCCATTCGTGCTAAATGTTATGGGAGGAAGAATAAGTGATAAAATTCCAGAGCCAGAGATAAAGCTTCCAAAGGGAAGATGTCTAAAGGAGAGAAATGTTATGAGGGCAAGCCATATGAATTTATTAAAAGAGGCAAGGGATAAGGTGGTGAGAGAGGGAATAAGGGGCTCTTTTACTTTGACAAGTTGTAGGGAATGTCATAAAAATAGGGATGAATTTTGCAACAGATGCCATAATTTTGTTGGAGCAAAGCCATTATGCTTTTCTTGCCATTACTATCCTTAAAATGATTGATTGGTGGATTTATCCCCTTATTTTATTCATTGTAAGCTTTTTTATTGGAATCGTTGGGGTTTTGGGGGGTTTGGGAGGGGGAACTTTATTCGTTCCTATAGTAAGCGGTTTCTTTCCCTTTCATATTGATTTCATCCGTTGTAGTGGTTTATTACTTGCCCTTTGTGGCTCTTTATCTGCCGGGCCAAAGCTCCTTGAAAAGGGCTTGGCAAACTTAAGGCTCTCTATTCCCTGTGCTTTAATAGCCTCTATCTCATCCATATTTGGGGCAATGCTTGGTCTTGTCTTACCAACCAATATTATCCAAGTCTCTTTGGGAATCCTTGTGATTGCAATTGCTATAATTTTTGTCCTTTCAAAAAGCACCGAGTATCCTAGCGTAAAAAAGGAGGGAGGTCTTCCCTCTTTGCTTAAGATAAATGGTAGCTATTATGAGGAATCAAAAGAAAAGGAGATTCACTGGAAAATACACCGAATGAGAAGGGGGCTTTTTCTCTTTATCATGGTTGGGTTTATTGCAGGGATGTTTGGGATTGGTGCAGGATGGGCAAATGTCTCTATTTTAAATTTAATTATGGGTGTTCCCTTAAAGCTTGCGGTAGGAACAAGCGTTTTTCTCCTTTCCATCACCGATACATCGGCTGCCTGGGTTTATATAACCAAGGGTTGTCTTTTTCCTATGATTGTTATCCCCTCTATCTTTGGGGTAATGCTGGGAACAAAGGTTGGGGTAAGGCTTCTTACCAAGACACATCCTAAGATTATTCGCTATATCGTGATTGCCTTGCTTATCTTTGTAGGGATAAGGTCATTGCTCAAGGGCTTTGGGATTTGGCTATGAAGGAAGAGCAGGTTCTTTATGCAAAGATTTTAAAATTAGGGACAAGGATTGGGCTTTTTATTTTAATCATAAGCTTTATCCTCTACATCTTTGGAATCATTCCTCCCTACATTCCTATTTCTTCCCTTCCAAAATACTGGGCTATGTCAACAAAGGATTACCTTAAAGCTACCAGCATCCCACAGGGTTGGTTATGGATTAGCTTGCTTAGTAATGGAGATTTCCTTAACTTTATAGGGATTGCCTTTCTCTCGGGCATTACAATTATCTGCTTTCTTGGGATTATTCCCATATTTTATAAAAAGAAGGATAAAATCTATTTCTTTCTTTCCTTATTACAGGCTATTATCCTCCTTCTTGCCGCATCTGGGATATTAGTTGTTGACTAACGATAGGTTAAGTGGTTACTTTTTTAAGCTTATGGCGGACAAATTCTATTATGCCAGGAAGGATAGAGATAAAGATGATGACAAAAATAACTATGCTAAAATGCCTTTTGACTAAGGGAATGTTGCCAAAATAAAAGCCACCATATAAGAAAATTAAAATCCACATTATACCCCCAAAGATATTGTAAGCAATAAATTTTCTATAGCTCATTGTGCCAATGCCCGCGACAAATGGTGCGAATGTCCGAATAATTGGGATAAATCGGGCAAGGACAATTGTTTTTCCTCCATATTTTTCATAAAATCTATGTGTGCGTTCAAGGTGCTTTTTGTTGAGGAAACGCACATTTTCGTAATGAAATACCTTAGGTCCTACAAAATATCCAATCCAGTAATTTACTGTGTCTCCTCCTATAGCCGCAAGGCTAAGCAATATGAATAGGTAATGTATATTTAATGCATTTCCTGCTATAAGTGCCCCTGAGGCAAAAAGTAAAGAATCTCCAGGAAGAATTGGGGTTACCACAAGACCTGTTTCACAAAAAATTATAAGGAAAAGGATTAAATATGTCCACAGACCATAATTTTCAATAACCAGAGAAAGGTGTTTATCTAAATTAAGAAGGATATCAACGAAATCTTTAATAATGTTTAATTCCATAAAAAAATTTTATCAACCCTTCTTACATTAAGTCAATGAAAATAAAGAAGGAGGGATATAGAACATTATTTAGAATTCAAAATTTCTTAAAAGTGAATGAATTTGAAACAGCTAAACACATACAAACTTCTTTACTCCGAATCCCGTTATCCCGAATCCCGTTTCTTAAGATAATCATTGATTGCTCCTTTAAGGGCTTCTTCTGCCAAGAGGGAGCAATGCATTTTGATAGGTGGAAGGCCCCCTAATGCTTCTGCTACAGCCTGATCTGATATTTGTAGAGCCTCGCTTATTGTCTTTCCTTTTACAAGCTCTGTAACCATTGAGCTTGTAGCAATAGCCGCACCACAGCCAAATGTCTTAAATTTTGCATCTTTTATTATACCCTGTTCTACCTTGATATAAAGCTCCATTATATCTCCGCAAACCGGGTTTCCCACATGACCTACACCATCGGCATTTTCAATCTCTCCAACATTCCTTGGGTTTCTAAAATGCTCCATTACCTTCTCTGAGTATTGCATAGCTTTATTATAACTAAATTTCCACTAAAGAGCAACCATCTCGCTAAACTGGCACAATAACCCCTTGGTTTAAATTCAATATCCCTTTATAGACGGTAAGAAATTAGCCGACTTTTACATTGGTAGCCCGCAAACCCTTAGAGGATTTCTCAACATCAAATTCTACAGAGCTACCTTCATTTAAGCTCTCAAAACTTGTGTTTGTAAGGCAGGTTTGATGGAAGAATATATCTTTGCCATCTTCAGCCTCAATAAAACCAAAGCCTCTATCACGGATTAGCCTTTTAACTTTTCCTTTCATTTCTCACCTCCAGATAAACAAAAAACCGCAAGGAATACAAATCACTAGAAAAACCTTGCGGTTTCTTCAAAATTCTTTGTCCTTATTTTTTACTTGCACTACTATAGTGCTAAATTTATATTAGGATACTATTATCTTTATCTTTCTGTCAAGATCTTTCTGTCAAGGATTTCTAATCCCCTCCCCTCCTAATAAATTTTGCATTCATTTATCTTGCTAATAGATTTAGAAGATATTATAATACATTTAAAATGGCTATTTATACATATCTCTGTAATAAATGCAATAGAAAGTTTGACATCCTCAATGGAAGGGAGGAAGTAATATGCGATGTTTGTCAAAATAAGGATGTAAAGAGGGTTTACACGGCTTTTATGATAAAAACAAGCAGTCAGGGAGAAAGTGTTTCTTCTTGTGCCTCTTGTGCAAAAACAACTTGTTCAGGGTGTAAATGATTCCCGTTAGAAATTTAGCAAATTTGGGCAATATGAAAAATTTCAATATAATCACAAAATTAAGGGGATTTCTAACGGGATGAAGATTATAAATGTAGCGACAACAAAGAGGGAGGTTTTTGTTGATATTACAGAAAAAATTAAAGGAGAAATAGATAAAGATGGCATTATTTACCTCTTTGTTCCCCATACAACCTGTGCCATAACCATAAACGAAGGATATGACCCAGAGGTTTGTTCTGATATCATAAAATGCCTTTCAAATATTATCAAAAGGGATTCCCCATATTTCCGTCATAGTGAGGGAAACTCCGATGCTCACATAAAGGCATCCATTATTGGCTCTTCTCTCTCTATTTTTGTAAAGGATAAAAGGCTTGTTTTGGGAACATGGCAGAGGATATTTTTGTGTGAGTTTGATGGACCAAGGGAAAGGGAGATATGGATTAAATGTTTGACTTAAGTAATTTTTATCTTTCTCCACAAAGCCAATAGCTTTTTTCTTTCGCTTTCATCCATCCTGTCAATAAACAAAATGCCGTCAAGATGGTCTATTTCATGCTGAATTGCCCTTGCAGGTAATCCACTTATCTCTCCTGTAATCTCATCACCGTTTATATTAAGCCCCCTAAATGTAATAGTAAAAGCCCTTTGGACATTGCCAAATAAGGAAGGAAAGGACAGGCAACCCTCAGATGCCTCTTCAACAATTCCGCTTGTGCTTATAGCCTTTGGATTAAGAATGACAAATGGCTTTTCTTTTATTCGCACAACAATTATTCTTTTCAAAATACCAACCTGATTTCCCGCAAGACCAAGACCATTAGCAGCAATGAGCGTTTCTATCATATCAGATGCTATCTTTCTTATTTTCTCATCTATTTTTCTGACATCCGATGCCTCTTTTCTCAATATGGGATTTCCGTATCTTTTTATGGTAAGAATCATAGCGACCTCATCAAGCCACCGGCTCTAATGATTCTTTGCATAAATTCTGGAAGGGGCATTATTTTATAGGTTTTATTCTTTGTCCTATTCTCTATTATTCCCTTGTCTTCCAATATTCTTAATTTATCTCCTCCATCTATATCATCAGCCTCTTTGCATTCAAAGACAAAAAGCCCGATATTTATGCTATTTCTAAAGAATATCCTGGCAAATGATTTTGCGATAACTGCCCTTATCCCCCTTCCCTTTATAGAAAGGGGTGCATGCTCCCTTGATGAGCCACAGCCAAAATTAGAGCCAGAGACAATAATTCCTCCCTCTTTTATCCTAGTTCCTCCTTCAATTCCCTCCATACAATGGCAGCCAAGCTCCCTTTCGTCTGTTGTATCAAGGTAGGTGGCTGGGATTATCTCATCCGTATTTATATTATCCCTAAATTTATAAGCAATTCCTTCAATCATATTACTTCATTGGGATGGGTTATCTTTCCAGTAATCGCAGAAGCAGAAACCACAGCAGAACCTGCCAGATAGACCTCTCCCTTCAGGCTTCCCATCCTTCCTATAAAATTCCTATTCGTGGTTGAGATACATTTTTCAAAATCTGCCAATACACCCATATGGCCACCAAGGCAGGGGCCACAGGTAGGACAGGAAATAATCCCGCCTGCATCAATGAATACATCAATCAATCCCTCTTTTATCGCCTCTTTATAAATTTCTTGTGTTCCTGGGATTATGATAAGCCTGATATCGGGATTTATTTTTTTCCCTTTTAAGATTTCTGCCGAGATTCTTAAATCATCAAGCCTTCCATTTGTGCAAGAGCCAATAAATGCCTGGTCTATTTTAATATCGCCTACTTCCTTTACAGACTTTGTATTTGACGGAAGGTGTGGCAAGGCTACCTGGCAATCTATATCACTGCAATTAAACTCATATGTTTCTTTGTATTCTGCATCAGAATCAGCTTTATGTATTTTATAGTCTGGTGCTCTGGTGCTAGTAGGCTGCTCTGGTGCTCTATTCTTTACATATTCCATCGTCTTCTCATCTGGCTCAACAATTCCCGCCTTTGCTCCTGCCTCAATTGCCATATTGCACATTGTAAATCTACCCGCCATAGAGAGGCTTTTTATTGCATCTCCACAAAATTCCATACTCATATAATTTGCTCCATCAACCCCAATTTTTCCAATTGTATAGAGAATCAAATCCTTTCCAGAGACATATTTGGCTAGATTTCCTTTGAAGACAATCCTCATACTTTCAGGAACCTTAAGCCATATTTTTCCTGTTGCCATAAAATAGGCAATGTCGGTTGAACCTACACCGGTTGAAAATGCACCTAATGCACCGTATGTGCAGGTATGGGAATCCGCACCAATTACAACATCAGAAGGAAGGACAATACCTTCATCGGGCAATAGGCAATGTTCAATTCCAGAACCCTCCTTAAAATAATGTTTGATATTGTATTCCTTTGCAAAATCCCTTAAAATCTTTGCCTGATTTGCCGACCTTATATCCCTAGCGGGAACAAAATGGTCAGAGACCAAAACAAGCCTGTTTGGAAATGCCAAAGGCTTATTTGTAGCCTTAAATTCCTTAATGGCAAGAGGGGCGGTAACATCATTAGCCAAGGCAATATCTGGCTCTATCTCTATAAATTCGCCAGGGCTTACCCCTTTTTCTGCCTTTTTAGATAATATTTTACAAGCTAATGTTTTTCCCATATTTTAAGAAGACAGACAACAGACATTGTATGTGTTTAGCTACCCTATAGCTAGGCACAAAGGGACGTAAACAGGCACAAAGGAACAAAGGGACAAAGGCACAAAGAAAGCAAGTAACAAATAAACTCTGTGCCTCTGTGCCTTAAGTGCCTATTTTCCATTTTATTCTCACCTAGCTAAATACATACAGACATTTTAATCTTTGCATTTTTATATCCCCTCCACATTGTATTTTTCTCTACATTCATCTATAGCCCAAGGAAGGAAATCTATAAGGTCGGATGCAATAAGGGAATATTCTCCCTTTTCCTCCTTTGCTATATCGCCTGATAAGCCGTGAAGGAAGGCAGAAAGACAAGCAGAATCACCAAGATTTAAACCCTGACCAACCAGAGAGCCAATCATTCCAGATAAAACATCACCTGTGCCACCGGTTGCCATTCCTGGATTTCCACTTGGGTTTATGTAAATTTGCCCATTGTAGCCAATTAGTGTCCTAAATCCTTTAAGGAGGATAGAAATTTTATATTCATCCATTACCCTTTGGACAATTCCAATTCTATCCCTTTGAATTTCATCTACATTTATTTTAACAAAATCTGCCAATTCCTTTGGGTGTGGCGTAATTAAAATATTCTTTCCAGAAATTTCTTGAGGAGAAATTGCCGAAATTCCATCTGCATCAAGGATTATGGGGATGGTAAGTCTTGAAACAAGGGTTTGGATAAGCTTTTTTGTTTCACCCTGTCTTGATATGCCAGGTCCAATTATACAAACATCACATTTCTTTGCCAGCTCTATAATTCCATTGTATGCAGAGGGAGAGAGTGTTCTTTTCTTTGTCTCTGGCAGGGGCTTTGTGATCACCTCGGTAAGCTTAATTTCCATTATATCGTTTAAGCTTTCTGGAATTCCAAGATAAATCAGACCAGCTCCCATACTCATCGCACCCTGACAACATAAGGTTGCCGCACCGGTCATTCCCACCGAGCCTGCGATAACAAGAATCTTACCAAAATTGCCCTTGTGTGAGTTTAAAGGTCTTTTAGGAAGAAGGCTTGCCATTTCAGAGCCAGTTAAAAGGTTTATCTTTATGTCTTTACTTAATTCATCGGCCAGGGAAATCCTTGAAAGATATAGCTTTCCAACATATTCTACGCCTGGGTATAAAACCTGGCCAATCTTTGGAAGACCAAAGGTTATTGTCTTATCTGCTTTAATGGCACATCCAAGGGAAAATCCAGAATCAGAGGAAAGCCCGGATGGAATATCAAGGGAGATAATGGTTTTATCAGAAGAATTCATAAAATCAATGCAATCCCTTATTTTCCCCTCTGGCTCTTTTGCTATACCCGTTCCAAGCAAGCCATCAACAAAAAGGTCAGCTTGTTCAAATTCCTCTATTATTGGGATGTTAAGCTTTCTTACAATCTCAAGGTTTATCTTTCTCTCAAGTCTTTGTTTTTTTCCATTTACAAGATAAATCTTAACATCAAATCCCTTGATAAATAAATGCCTTGCCACAACAAGGCCATCTCCTCCATTATTTCCAGGACCACAAAAAACAACAACCCTATTTCCCCCAATCTCTTTCAGGGTTGAAACACAAAGATTAAATGCTGATATGCCAGCATTTTCCATTAAAATGAGGGGAGAGATGTTATACAATTCGCCTGCCTTTTTATCTATCTCTTTTATCTCACTAGACGATGCGATTTTCATCCCTTCTCTTTAATCTCTTTTTTAAGCAGGGCTATAAAATCAGGGATTGAAAAAGAGCCGATATCTCCCTTTTCCCTGTGCCTTAAGCTTATCTTTTCCTCTTCACTTTCTTTGTTTCCAACAATTGCAAGGTATGGAATCTTCATATTATGGGCATCCTTTATCTTTCTTTGTAGCCTTTCAGATCTAATGTCTATTTCTGCCCTTATCTTACAATCCAAAAGCATTTTTTCTATTTTTTCTGCATAATCAAGCTGATTGTCTGTGATTGGCAATATCCTTGTTTGAATTGGAGAAAGCCATAAGGGAAGCTTTCCTGCATAATGCTCAATTAAGGCACCAATAAACCTCTCAAGGCTTCCTAAAACAACCCTGTGTATCATAACAGGCTGATGCTTTTCTCCATCGTTTCCAATATAAGAAATATCAAACCTCTCTGGTAGATTAAAATCAACCTGAATTGTAGGGCCCTGCCAGGCCCTTCCCAGTGCATCTTTGAGCTTTATGTCAATCTTTGGTCCATAAAATACACCCTCTCCCTCATCAACTGTCCAATTAAGACCCTCCTCCTGCAAAACATCCATTAATGCATTGGTTGCCATCTCCCATATCTCATCAGAGCCAACATATTTTTCTGGTTTAGTTGAAAGGTAGAGATTATATTCCTTAAAGCCAAAAGAGGAGAGCATATCAAAGGCAAATTTGCAAACACCCTTTATTTCATCCTTAAGTTGATCCTTTCTACAAAATATATGAGCATCATCCTGAGTAAATCCACGAACCCTTAAAAGCCCATGAAGGACACCAGACCTTTCATATCTATAAACCGTGCCAAGCTCAAAGAACCTTAAGGGAAGCTCAGAATAGCTCCTTATTGTGCTTTTATAAACCATAATATGGCAGGGGCAATTCATCGGCTTTAGGACATAATCTTCATCATCTTTGTTTATAAAATACATATTCTCCTTGTAATAATCGCAATGACCAGATGTCTCCCAGAGGGATTTCTTTCCAATGTGTGGTGTTGCAAGCTCAAGATACCCCCTCCTTCTATGCTCTCTCTTTAGAAAATTGATAATCTCATCCCTTAAAATATTTCCCTTTGGATGCCAGAAGATAAGACCACCTCCCACCTCATCATAGATGTTAAATAAGCCCAATTGCTCTCCCAAAACCCTGTGGTCCCTTTTCTTTGCTTCCTCAATCTTTGCAAGATAGTCATCCAACTCTTTTTTGCTTTTGAATGAGATGCCATATATCCTTGTAAGCATTGGGTTTTTCTCGTTGCCCCTCCAATATGCACCTGCCAGCCTTAAGAGCTTAAATGTCTTAATTTCGCCTGTTCTTTCAATATGTGGACCCTTGCAAAGGTCAATAAAATCGCCATTTTGGAAGAATGAAACCTCATTGTCTTTGATTTCATCCAAAATTTCAAGCTTATAGCTCTGACCCTCCTTTAAAAGATATTTTTTTGCCTCATCCTTTGTCATTGTAATTTTTTCAAAATGAAGGTTTTCCTTTATAATTTTTCTCATTTCCTCCTCTATTTTTACAAGGTCATCCTCTGTGATTGAGCAGCTAAAATCATAGTAAAATCCCTCTGCTATAGCAGGACCAATCCCAAGCTTCACATCCTTGAAACACTTGCAAACAGCAGATGCCATTATATGCGAGGTAGAATGCCAAAATGCTTCCATATAAGTAATTTAGGATTTAAGATTTAGGATTTAAGATTTAAAACAATTGAAAAAAATTTCTAAATCCTAAATTTATAAATCCTAAATTCCTAAAATCCAATTCTGATTAGCTAAATAATATTACCTTAATTTACCCTGCATTGTCAATGTATGCTTTGTTTCTCAATAGTTGCCAATAAAGCCTCAAGATGGATAAGGACGTTTGGTAATTCATTGTATATTTCTTCTGCCATCTCCTCTCTATAAGTATGAACCGTTTCATTTCGCATATCCACAAATTTTAACCAATCCTCGTCGTAGCCTATTATTCCCTGATGGTAAGCCTCACGAAAGCATTCTTTGGGAGAAGCACAAACAATCCCTTTTTTCTCTTCAAGAAAAGCCTTTAATGTTTTCCAGGCAAGATCCATAGTAAATTCAAATCGCTGGATAGAAGAATCTCGGACGATCTCTGTCTTTGGCATATCCAAAACCTCTTTAAAACGATTAAATGCCTTTTTAAATTGTTCTGTTATTGCAATAAGCTTGTTCATAGAATAGATTCTACATCTTTGAACGCTACATCCCGAAAATCAGGGGAGACCTTTTTAAAATCAACCACCTCAATTTTGTAAAGAATGGGTAAATTTTCAATTTCTTCTTTAATGTGAAACATCTTTTGATGAGGAATTTCCTCTTTTCCTTCAATGCCAATATCAATATCAGAGCGTTCATTTCCTCCTCCCGCTACCCTTGAACCAAAAAAGAAGATTCTGTAGGAATTTAAGTCTAAATATTTTCCTATGATTTCTAAAATTTCCTTTTTAAATTTCTCAATAGAATAAAATTCTAGTCTCATATAGATATTGCCATTTTACCTTAATTTACCCTCTATTGTCAATGTAGCTTTTAAGGCCATCTTCCAATACCTTTTTTGCCATTTTGAAATGCTCTGCTCCGCTTTTACTTTTTCCACCAAGGGCTTTTAGGAATTCTTTTTCAGAAATATTTGATGCTTCATTAAGCCTTTTCTTTCTTACCAAATCGCATAAAATATCAGCTACAACAAACATAGCCATATCACAGCCACCACATTCAAAGCTAATATCTTCAATAATATTTTCCTTAATTTTCATATACAAAAACAGATGGTCCCTTCCTCCCCGGCAGGCTCTATCATCCGCGGTGTGGGTTGCTCCCTCTAATACGCCAAGGTTTCTTTTGGAAAATTTTTCTTTAAAATATACCTCTAAAAAATCAGGGTTTTGGGTAATTTCTCGTTTCATCCATTATTTCCTCAAAGGTTTTAAGGAAGATTTCACATTCGGCTTTTGTGTTATAAAAATATAGAGAGATTCTAAGGCTAGGGATGTTTTTATTTATCTTCCTTGCATTAAACCAGGAATTCACGCAAAATATCCCACTCCTTGTCATTATATTCATTTTATCAAGACGCTCGGAAATATCGCCCAGACCAAGCCTCTTTATGAAAAATGTAAGGATGCCTCCCCTTTCTTTAGGCTCCTTTGGCCCAATTATTTCTATATCATTATAATTTAGAAGATTTTTTGTTAAAAATTCATTTAATTTTAATTCTTGCTTTTCTATATTCAAAAAACCAATGTCTGAAAGATAATTACAAGCTTTGCCTGCTCCAATTATTCCTGCATAATCCTGCAATCCTGCTTCAAATCTATGGGGAGGGTCTAAATAGATAGGCATCTTATCATAAAATGTATCCACTACGGTATCACCACCCACCAAAAATGGCTCTAATTCCCTTAAAAGCTCATATTTTCCATATAAAACACCGAGGGATGGTCCGACCATCTTATGAATAGAAAATGCAAGAAAGTCAGCCTCAAGGCTTTGGACATCTATTTTCTTATGAGGGGCTGTTTGGGCAGCATCAAGTAAAATGAGGCTTTTATTTTGATGTGCCATCTTGATAATTTCTTTTGCTGGGATGCTATATCCATCAAGGTTTGATGTCAAAACCATACTTACAAGCTTAACATCCTTTGTTAGCATATCCTTAAATCTTTCAATGTTAAATGTATTGTCTTCACGAGAGGCCACAATTTTATGCTTAATAACCCCTTTTCCTTCCAGATTTTTCCAGGGGCAGAGATTGGAATTATGCTCCTTGTCTGTAGTTAAGACAATATCCCCTTTTTTAAACTTAATGCTTTGGGCAATAAGATTTATCCCCTCAGTTGTATTTTTTGTAAATATAATCTCATTAGCTGATTTTGCATTGATGAATCTTCTTATAATCTCTCTGGCTTCCTCAATCCTTTCATTAACCTTGCTGGCAAACCAATGAGAGCTTCTCTCTCCACCACAAGCAGGGAATTTCTGATAATATTCATCCATTGCCTTAATTACAGGAATGGGTTTTAATGTCATACAGGCATTGTCAAAGTATATAGGAGGCTTTTTATTCCTCTTTTGCAAAAGGGCTGGAAAATCTCTCCTTATTTTTTCTACATCCATCTTGATTATTATTCCTTTTCTTTGTCATTCCTGTCAACAAAAATCCTTGACCAACAGAATTATTTAAAAATATAATTTCATAGACTATGAAAACAGAAATTGAAAGATGGGTTAGCGAATGTGCAGAGCTGACGCACCCCAAAGATATTTATTGGTGCGATGGAAGCGAGGAAGAAGCACATTCCATTATCAAAGTGGGAATAGAGAAGGAAAAAATAAATGGCAATCCTGTTTTTTATTCCCTAAATCAGAAAGCCTGGCCAAATGCCTATCTCCATAGAAGCCATCCAAGTGATGTAGCAAGAACAGAGCAACTTACCTATGTCTGCCATCCAAACCAAGAAACATCTGGCCCAAATAACAATTGGAAGGAGCCGAAAGAAGCAAAGGAAATGCTCAATCCCCTTTTTAAAGGTTGTATGAAGGGAAGGACGATGTATGTTCTTCCTTATATGATGGGAAACCCAGAATCGGCCTATTCAAAAGCCTGTATCCAGGTTACTGATTCATCCTATGTGGCTGTAAGCACGAGGATAATGACAAGAAAAGGAAAGGCTGTATTAGAAAGAATAGGAAATTCTTTTGAGTTTGTAAAAGGGCTTCATTCCATAGGAGACCTTTCTCCTAAAAGAAGGTTCATTATGC
Source organism: bacterium (assembly GCA_040753475.1). GTDB lineage: Bacteria > UBA9089 > UBA9088 > UBA9088 > UBA9088 > JBFLYE01. Next base: position 3,503 of record JBFMED010000073.1, on the reverse strand, counting down.
ACTTTCCCGATGAAAGTTTGGTTTGGTCTATTGGCTCTGGATATGGTGGAAATGCTTTGCTCGGAAAAAAATGCTTTTCCTTAAGGATTGCATCCTTCCTTGGCTTGAAAGAAAATTGGCTGGCAGAGCATATGGTGATTATGGGCATTGAAGACCCATCTGGTAATACAACATATATTACAGCCGCCCTTCCCTCTGCCTGCGGAAAGACAAACCTTGCTATGCTTAATCCCTCTCTTTCTGGATATAAAATATGGACAATTGGCGATGACATTGCCTGGATGAATATCGGAGATGATGGAAGGCTTTATGCTATTAATCCAGAAATGGGATTTTTTGGTGTAGCACCTGGAACATCAGAAAAGACAAACCCAAATATGCTAAAGACCTTAAAAAATGGCACATTCTATCCAACCCTCTTTACCAACACAGCCCTTGCCACAAAAACAAATGAGCCTTGGTGGGATGGACTTGATGGAATTCCAGAAGGCTTGATTGACTGGAAAGGAAATCCATCCTCTTCAAAGGATGCTGCCCATCCAAACTCACGATTTACGGTTTCCATAACCCAATGTCCAACCCTATCAAAAGAATTTGATAATCCAAAGGGTGTTCCCATATCTGCCATAATCTTTGGCTGCCGAAGGTCATCGGTTGTTCCTCTGGTATATGAGGCATTTAATTGGCAAGCTGGGGTATTTCAGGGATGTGGAATGGCATCAGAGACAACATCAGCGGCAACCCAGGATGTAGGCATCCTGCGTCGCGATCCAATGGCAATGTGGCCATTCTGTGGATACAATATGGCAGATTATTGGGAGCATTGGCTTAGGATGGGAGAGAAAATGGAAAATCCTCCAAGGATATTCTTTGTAAATTGGTTTAGAAAGGATGAAGGAGGAAATTTCTTATGGCCTGGATTTTCTGAAAATATAAGGGTTTTAAAATGGATTATTAACAGGGCAAAAGGTAGGGTAGGAGCAAAAGAGACACCCATTGGATTCTAAAGACTTAGACCTTACAGGACTTAATATAAATGAAAAAGAGCTATTTAAGATAGACAAAGATGAATGGCAAAAAGAGCTTCTGGATATAAAAGCATTTCTTTTAAAATTTGGAAACAGGCTTCCTTCTTGGATTGAAAAGGAATGCGAATGCCTTGAAAAGCGTTTAAGCTAGCTTTATTTAAGCTAAAAAAATGAAAAAATTATTTCTTCTTGGGATTTTTCTTCTGCTCATAGGTCTCTTATTGGGAGACCTTAATTTTGTCTCTTCTAATAATTCTTATGGGAAATCTGTTGGGATGCTTTCTTGTGGGATTACAAACCTTGCCTTAAAAAAGGCATATCATTTTGAAGAAATAGAGAGAAAGCCATTTATCATTATTGTTTTTATTGTATTTCCCATAATTTTTTTCCTTATTTTTATAAAAAACAAAGATATTAAGCTTAAGATAAATAGGTGGCTTGTTCAATGGATTTCTTTTGTAATAACAAGGCTTGGTGTTATCAGGGTTTCTGGGATATGCCCTGTAAGCAGAACATCTGTTGGCGTCCTTCCATTTTTAAATTGCCAGGCTTGCGAGATGGCGGTTGGTGTTTGTCCAATTGGCTCTCTTCAGGTATTTCTTCTGCAAAGAAGATTCCCATTTTTCATATTGGGATTTTTTATTCTTCTTGGAATATCCCTTGGAAGGTTTCTTTGCGGATGGCTATGCCCATTTGGGATGATTTCTGATGTATTGAATAAGATAAAGAAGCCAAGAATTAAAATTCCCCAATTTCTTATCTATGCTAAGTATCTTAGCCTTATTGTTGTCATTCTAGCCTTTGTCTTTCCATTTTTATTCTGCTCATATCTTTGTCCATCTGGGCTTTTATATGGCTTGTTTCCATACTACCTTACCACAGGAAAAAGGGCATTTTTTCTAAACAATATTGTTTTATACCATATCATTTTAGGTTTCGTTTTTCTGTTTTTGTTTATCCTTATCTCGGGAAGGCTATTTTGTAGGATTTTATGTCCCCTTGGTGGAATATTGGGGCTTTTTAATAAAATCTCATTGGTTAGGATTGTTCATAATAAAGAACTCTGTAAGTCTTGTTCTGCCTGCCTTAAATCCTGTCCAATGGAAGTAGATTTGGGAAAGGGGAATTTTGCCAATCTTTCCAATTGTATTATGTGTTCAAGGTGTATCAAGACCTGTCCCCAAAAGGCAAGGACTTGGTCTTATAAAGCTCTTTAATTCCTTCAAATATTTTTCTTGCAAAAGCTTGTTTTTTTCGGGGAATTTGATAGACAAAGGATGCCCTTTCTGGATGTGGCATAAGAGCAAAAACATTTCCCTCTTTGTTGGTTAAGCCTGCAATATTGTAGAGTGAGCCATTTGGGTTTATGGGAAATTTGTCAATAATTTCTCCATCCTTTGTGCAATACCTTAAGGCTATCTGGTCATTTTCTATAAGCTTGGAAAGTAAGCCTTTGTTTTGTGTAGTGAACCTTCCTTCCGCATGGGCAATGGGAATGGGAAAGACATCGTCTAGATTAAACAATGACAAAAATGGGCTTTTAATGGATGAAACCTTAACATATACCCAATCACACAAAAAGCCTATTTCTCTATTGAAAGAAAGAGCCATCTCAATTGAGCCTTTTTTTAAAGAAGGGCAAATTCCAGATTCGATTAAGATTTGGGCACCATTGCATATCCCCAAAACAGGTGCTCCATCTTCTGCCTTTCTCATAATTGTCTTAATAATGGGCTTCTTTGCGGCAATTGCTCCTGCCCTTACCCTATCTTGGTATGAAAAGCCTCCTGAAAGGACAAAGGCATCAAATTCCTCCAATTCTTCAATTTGTCTATTCCATCTAAATATTTCTGCCTCTATTCCACAAGACCTTATAGCGCTACAGGTTTCATACTCACAATTTGTCCCAGGGTATTGAATAATGGCAATTTTCATATTCTCACGCAGATTCCTTTATTTTTAAGATATCCCTTAATATCTTTTATTTTATACTCGCCGTAATGAAAGATGGATGCGGCTAAAACAGCATCCGCTCCCTTTGCGATTGCCTTTTCAAGATGCTCTGGACATCCTGCACCACCTGATGCAATAACAGGGATATTTACAGAGCCTGCAATTTCTTCAATCAATGAAAGGTCATACCCGGTTTTCTTTCCATCGCAATCCATACTGGTTAAAAGAATTTCACCCCCTCCTCGCAATTCTGCCTCCTTTGCCCATTCTATGGCATCCAGACCTGCTGGATTTCTTCCACCATGGGTATATACCTCCCAGGAATTGCCTTTTTTCTTTGCATCAATGGCTATAACAATACATTGTGAGCCAAATTTTGACGATGCCTCCTCAATAAAAGATGGCTTTTTGACAGCCGCTGTATTTATTGATACCCTATCCGCACCATTTGAAAGGATTTCCTCTATTTGCAAGAGGTTTATTATGCCACCTCCCACCGTAAATGGAATAAATATACAATCA